>NZ_DBMDDV010000013.1:0-67871 GCF_057431175.1 Gemmiger sp.
AGGACTCCTCTCAATAGTGTTTGTTTACTTTGCAGTAAATTTCAAGACTATTGAAAGTATACCCCCCCCCATTAGCTTTTGTCAATTCACATTTTCACCAATAATCCACATTTTCTTTCACACTTTTGTACACTATTTAGGGGTCACAGCGTTTTCAACGCAGAGCCCCGCCCCTACCGTACATTTTTCGATACGATTCTTTTATAGCGCCGCCAGCAGCATTACCGGCGGGGCGGCCAGGGCCAGGCCCAGCAGGCATCGGTACTCTCCCCGGGCAGCTAGGGGCTGCGACTTTACACAGAGGGCCGCCAACACAAACACCAGCGGCAGCACACCGGGCATACTGATACTGAAAAACGCCTGCACCGCATACCCGAAAACTGCCAGTGCCAGCCCGGGCGCAGTCCGCAGCCCACGGCGGATATGCCCGGCCAGAAACGCCAGCCAGGCAGCCAGGCCCACCGCACCGCCGCAAAGCAGGTGCTGCAAATACTCGTTGTGGGCCGAGTCAAAAACGTCGCCGTTGAGCAGCGTCATATATTTGACAGAATAATCATCAATGTTCAGCCGCGCGTTGGCTGCGTCGCCGCCCAGGCCGAACACCATCTGCAGCGGCGTCAAATCGTCCTTGTAGACGGTCCAAAGGCGCTTCCACGCAAAGCCGCGGTTGGAACCCCACTGGTCGTCAAACCGCAGCGAGGCAGCAAGGGATTCGGGCAGAATGCTCGTGAAATTTGCCGCTGCAAACAGCTCAGCCGCCAGTAAAACGGTCAGGACACCCAGCACCCGCGCGGCTCGCCAGCTGCGGGCCGTGGGCCAGCGGCGCAGCAGTGCGCCCAGCGCAAAAAGCACCCCTGCCACCGCCAGCGCGGGGAACAGCTGTGTGACAAGCCCGGACAGGGTGCGCCATTCGGTGCGGATGGGCAGCCAGCGGGCCAGCAGACCCGCCGCAGCGGCGCAGAGCGCCCAGGCCCCTCCCGCGAAGAGCAGCCGGGCCAGCCGCCCCGCCGTGACACGCCGTGCCATGCAGAGCGCCCACACCGCGCAAACGGCCCCGAGCCAGGCGGCGTCGCTGCCCGCCGCAATCAGCCCGGTGCCCAGGCAAACGGACACCGCGCCCCACCGCCGGGCGGTGTCCCGGTCGGGGGCAGTCAGCAGCTCCCACACAGCGATGGGCAGGCAGATATCCAACAGTGCACCGTAAAAATTGATGTTGCCCACCGTGCCCAGAAATAGCCCGCCCCTGCCGGGCAGAAAGCTGTAATAGGCGTCCAGCGGATCGGCCATGAAAAAGTTCAGCCAGCTCAACAGCGTGACGGCGCAGCCCGCGCCCGCCAGCAACCGCCCGAACCACACCGAGGGCACACCGCCACCCACCAGCCGCACCACAAAGTAAAGCACCGTGCAGGCAAGCAGCATCAGCAGGCCGTTGTACCGTCCCGCCAGCCCCCACAGGGCCAGGGCGCGATCCTCGGCAAAGAACCAGGCCACCGTGTAGCTCAAACAGAGCACCGGCAACGGCAATGCGGTTGCCAAATCCAGCCGAACGGCAGGGGCACGGCCGCGCAGGCCCAGCCACAGCCGCCAGACCAGCAGCGCAGCGCCCGCCCCCGCCAGCCAGAGCAGCAGGTGAAATTTTGCATCCACAAGGCCCACATAGCCGCTTGGCATATACAGCGGCAGCAGCAAAAGCGCCGCCAACGTCAGCACGTTCCCGGCAACGGCTGCAGGGGCGCAGCGCAGCGGGCGTTCAGGCAAGTGCATACAAAAGTTCCTTTCAGCGTTATTTTACAGGGTATCGACGCGATTGCCGTCGATGAAAACAGCCCGCGTCTCGGTCATGACCTCAAAGGGGCAGCCGTTCGTGATGACGACGTCGGCGTCCTTGCCCACCTCCAGCGTGCCGACGCGGTCCGCCACGCCGATATGTTCCGCCGGATTGATGGTGATGGCTTTCAGCGCATCAAACTCATCCATGCCCGCCTTGACGGCCATACCGGCGCAGAGCGGCAGATATTGCTGCGGGATGACCGAGTTATCGGTGATGATGGAGACATGGCAGCCCGCTTTCGCCAGCACACCGGGCGTGGCCCAGGATTTGTTCTGCAATTCAAACTTGCTGGCGTGGGTCAGGCTGGGACCGACGGCCATGGGCACGTCTTTTTCTTTTGCCAGTTCCTCCACGATGAGGTGGCCCTCAGTGACGTGTTCCAGCGTGATGCGCAGGCCGAACTCATGGGCAATGCGCAGCGCGGTGAAGATATCGTTTGCCTGGTGGGCGTGGGCTTTCAGGGGGATCTCCCCTGCCAGCACCGGCAGCAGAGCCTCGAGCTTCTGGTTGTAGGCGGGCATCTTGGTCACATCGCCGTTTGCGGCCTGCTTGCGTGCGCCGTAGTCCTTGGCCTGCATCAGCGCACCGCGCAGGAACGCCGCCGTGGACATACGGGTCGAGTCGCACTTGTCGCGGTAGCAGCGCTTGGGATTCTCGCCGAAGGCGCATTTCATGGCAACAGGGTCTTTGACGATCATGTTATTGATGCGGTCGCCGACGGTTTTCATGGCCAAAAACGTGCCGCCCAGCACATTGGCGCTGCCCGGGCCGGTGCAGACGCAGGTGACGCCCGCCTTGCGGGCAATAGCCAGCGAGGGGTCACGGGGGTTGATGCCGTCGATGGCTCGGAGCTGCGGCGTCCAGATATCGTTCATTTCGTTGTAATCGCAGCCCTCGTACCCGATGCCGTAGCCGTCCAGGCCAATGTGAGTATGGGCATCGACGAAGCCGGGGTAGACGTCGAGACCGTCCGCGTCGAAGATTTCCGCGTCCGCCGGGGCGGTCAGATCGGTGCCGATGCCGGCAATTTTGCCGCCCGCCAGCAGGATATCGGCGATATACGCCCCGCGGTGGACCGCGTCATGGATAAGGCCGCCGCGGATGAGGGTGGTCATGGTTATTCCTCCGTTATACCGTAGGGGCGCATTCTATATGCGCCCGCAGAGTCCGCGGCTGCGGAAGCGTCCACGGGCGGATATAGAATCCGCCCCTACATTTTATTTTCTGCTTACTTACACATTAAAATCCAAACACGTCCGTACCGCCGTGTATGGTCTTACTTTACCGTCGGCCACAGCGACGTGGGCCGGGTGGGTGGAGTAGCCTTTCAGTGCGGCGGCATCGGTGAAAGTCGTGTCCAGCATCAGGTCTGCATTGGCACTGCTGGGCAGGGCGTCGGTGTAGACATGGACTTCCAGCAGACCGGGGATCTTACCCACCAAACCTTCCAGCCCGGCTTTGATGTCTGCCTTGACGGCGGCCTTCTCTGCGTCGGGCATATCCTTCAGTTTCCACAAAATGACATGGCGTACCATTACTTGTTCTCCTCCCAGATGGGATGTTTGAGCTGCCACTCGTCGTACTCGTTCTTCTCGAACAGGTCACGGTTGTAGAACTTGTCCATGATGGCCCAGAACTCCGTCTCGGTGTAGCCGCAGAAATCGCAGAAATCACGCACGCAGAGCGGATCCAGCTTGCCGTCGCGGGCCTTGATGATGGGGATAGCTTCCTCGCGGGTCATCATGCCGTAGCGGATGTAGCGGGCAGTATAGTCGGTGGCGGCGGCGTGGCCGAACTTGGGGTATTTCAGCCAGGAATGCACCAGGTACGCGCGGGAGTCGATCTGGTCGAAGTTCTCGGCGTGGTGGGTGCGGTCCCACTCGTGGGTAAGGTCGTGGAAGCCGTGGGCCTTGGCGATCTGGTAGTTCTTGTAGCTGTTCCAGGGCACAAAGTAACTCATGTAGAACGGGTCAAGCTTGGCGCGCTCCTCGGCGCTGGGGGCCAGCGTCAGGGACAGGTCCTTCTCGGTCACGCCGTCGCCCAGGAGCTCGTCCATGGGCATGCCCACAGCGACGCCGTTCTCGATCTGATCCATGGCGGAGTAGGTCTCCTTGTCGGCGTTGCCGCCGTACTCAAAGCTGACGTTCTCGCCGTAGCAGAGCATAGGGGTGTTGAACTTGGCCGCCATGTGCAGCGGGAAGGTGTAGATCAGGCGGTCGACGTACCAGGTCGGCTTGCCGTATTTCTCAAAGAATTTGCGCATCAGGACCTTCTGGACCTTGATGTTAGGCTTGCAGGAGATGATGGTGCAGCCGAACTCCTCGCTGATGTTCTTGAGGTTGTGGATACCCGCCTGCGTCATGGGGAAGTTGTCCTCGACGCTGAACAGGATGGGGTTCATGTGCATGACTTCCTTGAGCATCCAGACCTGGAAGTGGCTGTCCTTGCCGCCGGAGACGGCGACGGCGCAGTCATAGCCGCCGGGGCCGTTCATGCCGCGGTACTTGTCGCAGTAGGCCTCAAACTCCTTGAAGCGGGCGTCCCAGTCGACGTTTTTGCGGTTCTCGTAGTGGCGGCAGGCGCTGCACACGCCCTCGGCATCAAAGGTAATGCCGGGTCGGGTGTCGGGCATCGTACATTTTTTGCAGTAACGCATATGAAATCTCCTTAATTTATATATAGTATCGGGTTCGGTTGCAGGGGGGGCGGCGTCCTCGACGCCCCGCGGGCGGTTGCAAACATCCGCCCCTATATAACATGGTGTCTTGTCTTATTGTTTTGCATCCGCTGCCGCCTGGGCCGCTGCGTGCAAGGCGTCCGCATCGGCGAAATCGTAGATGACATAGCGGCCATCGTTGTACACCTCGGTGCAGTCACCGTACTGGATTAGCTTGGCGTTCTCTGCCGGGCCATCCGTCTCGGTGTCGATGAGCAGGAAGGGGTGCTCCGGGTCGGTGGTCAGGTGGCTCTTGGGCTGCAGCCAGTTGGGCACATCGTCGCGGTCCAGCGATTGCAGCGTCCAGACTTCCAGCTTGCCGCTGGTCAACTCGGTCATGGCGTTGCCGTTCCAGAATGTGGAATAGCCCTGGGTATAGCCGTTGTCCACCAGCCATTCGGCGGCGGTGTTCAGCCCCTTGTGGGCCAGGTAGGGGTGTTCCTGCTCCTGGCGTACCGTGCTGACGGCGCAGAGCGTAAAGCAGGCCGCCAGCCCCACGCCCAGCAGCTGCCGGGCACCCAGGATGTGGAAGTCCTCGGTCTTGATCTCCACCGCCATCACGGCGATGGCCACCGGCATATTCATGAGCCAGAAGTAGAGGTAATACTCGTGGAAGTAGGTGTAGGCCACGCCGCAGACCGCCAGCATGGCGACGAGCAGCAGCACCAGCAGCTTGTCGTTGCGTTCCAGCTTGTCCAGCCGCAGCAGCAGCCGCACGATGCAGAAGAACATCCAGCAGCCCAGCAGCAGGCCCACGGCCGCCGCAATGCCGCCGAAGTGGAACACACCGGAGCCGTTCTCGTAGCCAAACTCATGGAAGAAGTCCATCAGGATGCGGTCGAGGGTGAACCAATCCTCGTCGCGGTTCCAGACGATGAAGTTGTAGGATTTGAAGTCATACATCCGGGACAAAACCGCGTTGCTGACGAAGTACCCCGCCGCAGCGGCCACCGCCGTGACCAGCGACGCCGCAAGCAAGCGAACTTCTTTGCGGCAGACGTCCAGGGCGGCCTTCCAGTCGGTCTTGCCGCAGCTGTGCAGTGCCAGCACCAACAGAATGGCCGCTGCCAGACAGAGCGGCGCGTGGAACACCATGAGCTGCTTGACGCCGTTCATGCCGGCCACCGCCGTGATGACGCAAGCCAGCACCCATTGCAGGGCGCAGTGCTTTTTATCGGCGTTCAGGCTGCGCAGCACCAGCGCCAGTACCAGCATATAAAAGAACGTATAAACGAGATAATAGCCGCCGTAGATCGCGTAGACCAGGTAATGCTGTCCGAAGGGCCACAGCAGCGTGCCGACCATCCACAGGCCCGCGCGCCCCAGCCCCGCGCATTTGACGAAAAAGAGCATGGCCGCCGCGAACAGCGCCAGCGTGATGGCCATGCCAAACGTGCGGGCCAGGTGCCAGTCATTGGGGAAAATCAGCAGTCCCAGGCGGTAGAACCATTGCAGGTTGACGACTTTCAGCTCGGTGGAGTAGAACCAGTTATGGCTGATGATGGTTCCCTCTTTGTTGAGCAGGTCGGAGAGGATCATTTCCGAGGCAAGGTCGGAATCGACGATCCATTTGCCGGGCACCAGCTGATACCACAGGTCAAACAGGTACGCTGCCGCCATCCACAGCCACGGCAGCGCCTGCCAGACCTTGTGCAGCGCCCCGCCCTTTGTTTGTTGTTTCATGCAGTTTCTCCTAAATCGGATATGTTCAGTTAAGATAACTATACCGCATTTTGGGGAAAATAGCAAGGGTGCGCGATGCATTTGTAGAGGCCGCACATCTGTGGCCCGCGTGTGTAGGGCGAATGGTTTCTTATGGGAAAGCTGCGGGCCGGGCATGCCCGGCCCCTACAAACACAAAAGGCGGCGGGCCAAACGGCCCGCCGCGGGGATGCGTTGTTAAATTATTCCACAATAATGCTCTTGCCGGTCATTTCCGCGGGGACGGGCAGGCCGATATAGGGCAGCATGGTGGGGGCGATGTCTGCCAGGCAGCCGCCCTCGCGCAGCTTCACGTCGCCAGCGCCGATGACCGCGAAGGGCACGACATTGGTGGTGTGCGCGGTGAAGGGAGAACCGTCGGGGTTCTTCATCTTCTCGGCGTTGCCGTGGTCGGCGGTCAGGAATACCACACCGCCTGCGTTCAGTACGGCGTCGGTGACTTCGCCGACGCACTTGTCAACAGCCTCAACGGCCTTGACAGCGGCATCAAACACGCCGGTGTGGCCGACCATATCGCAGTTGGCGAAGTTCAGGATGATGACATCATACTTGCCGCTCTCGATGCGGGCCTTGCACTCGTCGGCGACCTCATAGGCGCTCATCTCGGGCTTCAGGTCGTAGGTGGCAACCTTCGGGCTGGGGATGACCTTGCGATCCTCGCCCTCGCAGGGCTGCTCGACGCCGCCGTTGAAGAAGAAGGTCACATGGGCATATTTCTCGGTCTCGGCAATGCGCAGCTGGGTCTTGCCGTTGGCGGCCAGGTACTCGCCCAGGGTGTTCTTCAGCTCGACCGGCGGATAGGCAACTTCGCAGTTGGGCATCGTGGCGTCGTACTCGGCCATGCAGACGTAGTTGACCTGCTTGCGGCCGCCGCGGCGCTCAAAGCCGGTGAAGGCGTCATCGCAGAAGATGCGGGTCATCTGGCGGGCACGGTCGGGGCGGAAGTTCATGAAGATGACGGTGTCGCCGTCCTCGACGCGGCCGCCCTCGCAGGTGACAACGGGGATGACGAACTCGTCGGTCACGTCGGCGGCGTAGCTGGCCTCAATGGCCTCCTGCGCGTTGGCGGCGTGGTTGCCCTCGCCGTAGACAAAGGCGGCGTAGGCTTTTTCCTCACGGTCCCAGTTGTTGTCGCGGTCCATGGCGTAGTAACGGCCGGAGACACTGGCGATCTTGCCGATGCCCAGCTCGTCCAGCTTGGCCTGCAGGTCAGCCAGGAAGCCCTTGCCGCTGTGGGGGTCGGTGTCACGGCCGTCCATGATGCAGTGCAGGTAGACGTCCTTCGCGCCCATGTGCTTAGCCATTTCCAGCACGCCATACCAGTGGTCGGCGTGGCTGTGGACGCCGCCGGTGCCGACCAGGCCCATCAGATGGATGGCCTTGCCTGCGTCGATAGCGGCCTTCATGTTCTTGACCAGCACCGGGTTTTTCAGCATCTCGCCGTCCTTAATGGACTTGGTGATGAGAGTCAGCTGCTGGTAGACAATGCGGCCCGCGCCCATGTTGGTGTGGCCGACTTCCGAGTTGCCCATCTGGCCATCAGGCAGGCCGACAGCCATGCCGGATGCCTCGATGGTGGTCATGGGGTAGTTGGCGAACAGCTTATCCAAGTTGGGCTTGTTGGCGGCGGCCACGGCATTGCCGAAGGTCTTGTCGGGTGTCCAGCCAAAGCCGTCCATAATGCAGAGCATAACAGGTTTTTTGGACATAAAATTGAAACTCCTTAATAATAGGGTTGTAGGGGCGGCATATATGCGTTCCCTACAAACATTCCGGGAAAACGCAATTTAGCCTTTGGTAGCAGCGTCCACGATAACAGCAAACTGGTCAGCCTTCAGGGACGCGCCGCCGATCAGGCCGCCGTCAACGTCGGGCTTGTTCAGCAGTTCCTCAGCGTTCTTCGGGTTCATGCTGCCGCCGTACTGGACGGTCAGGGCCTTGGCGGCGTCCTCGCCGTACAGCTCGCCGACGACCTTGCGGATGGCGGCGCAGACTTCCTCGGCCTGGTCAGCGGTAGCGGTCTTGCCGGTGCCGATGGCCCAGATGGGCTCGTAGGCGATAACGACGTTCTTCAGTTCGTCAGCGGTCACGCCGTTCAGGGCGATCTTGACCTGCATACGGACCAGTTCCTCGGTGACGCCCTGCTCACGCTGATCCAGGCTCTCGCCAACGCAGATGATGGGCTTCAGGCCGCCGGCCAGCGCAGCTTTGGTGCGCTTGTTGACAGTCTCGTTGGTCTCGGCAAAGTACTGGCGGCGCTCGCTGTGGCCGATCACGACGTACTCAACGCCCAGGTCGGTCAGCATATCGGCGGAAATTTCGCCGGTGAAGGCGCCGGACTTCTCAAAGTGGACATTCTCGGCACCGACATGGATGTTGGTGCCCTTGGTCATCTCGACAGCGGTGACCAGGTCGGTGAAGGGAACGCAGATAACGACCTCGCAGCCGGCGTCCTTGACAGCGGGGATCAGCTCGCTGATGAGGGCCTTGGCCTCGGTAGCGGTCTTGTTCATTTTCCAGTTGCCAGCAATGATGGCTTTGCGGTTCTGTTTATCCATGGTAATTACTCCTTCCATAATAAGCCTTCCCCCTTGAGGGGGAAGCCTTTACATAAAAAGCGCGGCGGCTCTGCCGCCGCGCTCCTGCGGGTATTGTTGATCAAGCCTTCTGGATGACGGCGATGCCGGGCAGCTCCTTACCCTCGAGGTACTCGAGAGATGCGCCGCCGCCGGTGGAGATGTGGGTCATCTTGTCGCCCAGGCCCATCTGCTGGACAGCAGCTGCGGAGTCGCCGCCGCCGATGACGGTGGTGGCGTCGCTCTCTGCCATGGCCTTGGCAACAGCCAGGGTGCCGGCAGCCAGGGTCGGGTTCTCGAACACGCCCATGGGGCCGTTCCAGACAACGGTCTTGCTGGCCTTGACGGCATCAGCAAACAGCTTCATGGTCTCGGGGCCGATGTCGCAGCCTTCCTGGTCAGCAGGGATGGCGCTGACCGGAACAATGGTGGTCTCGATGGGAGCATCGATGGGATCGGGGAAGTCCTTGATGCAGGCAGCGTCAACAGGCAGCAGCAGCTTGACGCCCTTCTCCTGGGCCTTGGCCATCATTTCCTTGCAGTAGTCCAGCTTGGAGTCGTCGCACAGGCTCTTGCCGATCTCGTAGCCCTGGGCCTTCAGGAAGGTGTAGGCCATGCCGCCGCCGATGATCAGGGTATCGACCTTTTCGAGCAGGTTGGAGATAACGTTCAGCTTGTCCGCGACCTTGGCGCCGCCCAGAATGGCGGTGAAGGGACGCTCGGGATCGTTCACGGCGTTGCCGAGGTACTTGATCTCCTTCTCCATCAGGTAGCCGACAGCGGTGTCCTTGACATAGTCGGTCACACCGGCGGTGGAGCAGTGGGCACGGTGGCAGGAGCCGAAGGCGTCATCGACATAAGCGTCGGCCAGGCTGGCCAGCTCTTCGCTGAAAGCGGGCTCATTCTTGGTCTCTTCCTTGCGGAAGCGGGTGTTCTGCAGCAGAACGACGTCGCCGTTGCCCATGGTGGCAACAGCAGCCTTGGCATTCTCGCCGACGACAGTGTCATCGTCCGCAAAGACGACCGGCTGGCCCAGCTTCTCGCTCAGGCGGACAGCAACGGGGGCCAGGCTGAACTTGGCCTCGGGGCCGTTCTTCGGCTTGCCCAGATGGCTGCACAGGATGACCTTAGCGCCGTCGTTGATCAATTTCTTGATGGTCGGCAGTGCGGCGTTGATGCGGTTATCATTGGTGATAACGCCGTCCTTCATCGGGACATTGAAGTCGCAGCGAACCAGTACGCGCTTACCGGCGTAGTTCTCATCGTCAATGGTCTTTTTACCCAAACCCATAGTAAAAGCTCCTCTCGGTATGTTTCACATTTTTGGCGGGGCGCACCGCACCCCAAGGGGTTTAGTATTATTATACGCACAAAGTTCGATTTGCGCAAGTGTTTTTGATATATTTTTAACTGCTTTGTGTGAAGGGGGTGTAAAATTTTTGTGTCGGGAGGGGCTTTCCCCCTGTGCCTTGACGCCCCTCCCCCTTTGTGCTATAATCCCTTACGAAAGCATACTATTTTACTATGATTTATACAGGAGGGTTAGTGTATGCTAACAAGCGCATTCATTGGGATCCTCATCCCCTTTGCGGGCACGACTATCGGGTCTGCCTGCGTGTTCTTTATGAAAAAGTCCCTGCATCCCGGCGTGCAGCGGGCGCTGACCGGGTTTGCCGCCGGGGTCATGGTGGCGGCATCCATCTGGAGCCTGCTCTCCCCCGCCATGGAGCAGTCCGCCGCGCTGGGGCGGCTGGCGTTCCTGCCCGCCGTTATCGGGTTCTGGCTCGGCGTCGGGTTCCTGCTTCTGCTGGATGTGCTCGTCCCCCACCTGCACCAGGGCGCGGACACGCCCGAAGGCCCCAAAAGTGGCTTTTCCCGCACGACGATGTTGGTGCTGGCCGTCACGCTGCACAATATCCCGGAGGGCATGGCCGTCGGCGTTGTGTACGCGGGATACTTAACCGGCAGCGCGCAGATCACCGCCATGGGCGCACTGGCGCTGTCCCTGGGCATTGCCATCCAGAATTTCCCCGAAGGTGCGATCATTTCAATGCCTTTGAAAGCCGAGGGCATGAGCAAAGGCAAGGCGTTCCTGATGGGTACACTGTCCGGCGCGGTGGAACCGCTGGGCGCACTGTTCACGATCTTGGCGGCGGGGCTGGTCGTGCCCGCGCTGCCGTATCTTTTGAGCTTTGCCGCGGGCGCGATGCTGTATGTTGTTATCGAGGAGCTGATCCCCGAAATGTCCCAGGGTCAACACTCCAACGTGGGCACGATCTGCTTTGCGCTGGGCTTTACCCTGATGATGGCGCTGGATGTGGCGCTGGGGTGACTTGCGTTTGGCGGCAGCAGTATAATAGGTAAAAACCGCCAGGCAGAGGTGTAGGGGCAGTATATGTGCGGCCCGTCGTCCACCAGTTACAGCGCATTGCGAGCATCGAGCAGATCGTGGCGGTGCCGCTGCTGTTCGGGCTGCTGCTGATTTACACCTACGTGCCGGGCGGGCAGCGGACACCTTCCCAAATAAAAACGCCGTCCCTCACCCGGGACGGCGCTTTATTTTACGTATTACCGCTTGATATCGTAGTTCATATTCATCAGATTGCGGATGCTCTCCACGTCGTCGGTAATGTTGGCATCGCCGTGGATGGTGTGCTTGATGGCGCTGGACGCGACCGCGAAGTTGACCATATCCATCGGCTTATAGTCGTGCATCATGGCGTAGATCAGGCCGCTGGCAAAGGCATCGCCGCCGCCGACACGATCCAGAATATTAAAGGTATAGAGCTTGGACTCGAACGTGTGACCCTCGTACCACATAAAGGCTTTCAGGCTGTTCTCACTGCCGGAGTGGACATAGCGCACATGGCGGGCAATGCACTTGAGGTTGGGGTAACGGTCGATGAAATGCTGGAAAATTTCGTCCTGCTGCTCATAGCTGGGCTGCAGAGGGACGCCGTCCTTCCAGTCACCCTTAGCATGATCCTCTTCGTCCTTCCACAGGTGGTACGGCTCGATGCCGAACAGTACATCAACGTAGGGCAGGCACTGGGTGCAGTAGTCGCGGGCATCCTCCCAGGACCACAGCGTGGAACGGAAGTTGCCGTCAAAGCTGACAGTCAGGCCCTTCTCCTTGGCGGTGCGCAGGCAGCGCAGGATAAAATCGGCGCAGTTTTTGTTCAGCGCCGGGGTGATGCCGGACAGGTGCAGCCAGTCGAAGCCGTCAAACAACTCATCCAAATCGACCTTGGTCAGGTCGTACTCGGTCAGGGCACTGTGCATACGGTCATAGATGACCTTGCTGGGGCGGATGCCGTAGCCGGTCTCAAGGTAATAGGTGCCCAGGCGGTGGCTGGGGGTTTCTTCCTTGGTGGAGAGGATCATCGGCGTGCAGTGGACGTCATTGCAGCGGAGCCAGCGGATGGCGCTTTTGCCCAGGGAGTTGTTGGGCACAACGCTGAAGAAGGTGGAATCCACGCCGAGGTTCGCCAGAGCCAGCGCAATGTTTGCCTCGCTGCCGCCGTAACTGGCCTCGAAAGTGGAAGTCATGCGGATCTTTTCATAGTTCGGCGGGGTCAGGCGCAGCATCACCTCGCCGATAGTGATAAACTTCTGCGGGCTGCTGTTGCCCATCAGGATCGGATTGCTGTGTTCCATGGGGGGAAGTCCTCCTGTTTTTGCCATATTTTGTTAGTTTAAGTGTACCGCATTACAGGCCGAATTGCAAGGTAAAATGCGCAAAATTTGTGCGGTTAGTTTTTTAACAAGAGGGGAACAAAACCTTCCTTGTCAAGGGGGGGCCTTCTTTATATTTCCTTCTCAAACTTATCGATCTTCCCGACCTTGCCGATTACCGCCACACTGTCCCCCTCCTTAAAGGTATAGTCCGCGGCAAATTCCACATTGGTCTGGTTGCCGTGCTCCACGGCGATGATATTGATGCCGTAGACTTTGCGCACATCCAGCTGGCGGACGCTTTTGCCCAGCATCTTGCCGCCCACGGCAATGCGCCGCACTTCGACGCCGTCGCCCAGGGCAATGTAATCCAGCAGATTACCCGAGATCAGCCGCTTGCCGATGCGCACGGCCATGTCAGCCTCGGGGTAGACGACTTCGGCCCCCAGGCGCTTGAGCACTTCGCCGTGGACCTCGCTGGCGGCCTTGGAAATAACGTGAGGCACGCCCAGCTTCGTGACAAGCATCGTAGTCAGAATACTGACATCCACCTGCTCACCAATGCAGATCGTGACGGTGCCGCAGTTCTGCATCCCGGTTTCTTTCAGTGATACTTCGTCCAGCTCATCGATGACAAAGGCGTAATCGGTGTAGCCGCGCACGGCCTTGACCTTGGCTTCGTCCTTGTCCACGGCGATGACCTCTTTGCCCGCGGCAGCCAGCGTTTTGACCAGCGCCGTACCAAACCGACCCAGGCCGATGACGCCGTAACTTTCGGCAGAATTTTTCTTTTTGTCAAACATAGCGGCAATACCTTTCTGAATGTGCTGCGGCAAGCGTCCACGGCGGCATGGGGGCATGCCTCCCTACGGCACACGGTTTTCCGTATTTGTAGGGCGGGGTGCCCTCACCTCGCCGCGCCGTTTACCCAATCGTGATGGTTTCCTCGGTGTAATGGGCGCTGGGTTCGGGGCGCTCAACCCAGAGGGAGAGCAGCGTCACCGCACCCACGCGGCCGATGAACATGGTAAAAATCAGCACTGCTTTGCTGCCGGCCCGCAGCCCCGCCGTGATGCCGGTGGAAAGCCCCGCTGTGCTGTACGCCGACACCTGCTCAAACAGCAGGCGCAGGAAATCCGTCTCCGGCTCCAAAATACAGAGCGCGAAGGTACCGCAGCTCACAACGATCAGGCCCATCAAGGTGATGGTGGCAGCCTTTGCCAGTGAGCCGTCCGGCAGGCGGCGGTGGAATGCGCCCAGCCGGCGCTTGGAGAAGATCGACCGCACCTGCTGCATCAGCACAAAAAAGGTGGTCGTCTTGATGCCGCCGCCTGTGGACCCTGGCGACGCACCCACGAACATCAACACCATAATGACCAACAGGCCCGCACTGCTCAAGCCGCTAAGATCCACAGTGGAGAAACCCGCCGTGCGGGCCGTCATGCTTTGGAAAAACGCCGTCATAAAGTCAAGATGGTCGGTGATTTGCAGCAGCGCCGCGCCGCCGAACAGCAACACTGCCGTCGTCGTCAGCACGACCTTGGTGTGGAAGGTCATTTTGCGAAAATTGCCCCGGCAGCGTCCCACATCCAGAATGACCATGAAGCCGATGCCGCCCACGATGACAAGCGCGTCGGTGACGATATTCAGCAGCACATCGCCGCGGTAGGGTATCAGGTTTGTGCCACCGCCCAGCGCGTCAAAACCCGCATTGTTAAAGGAAGCGATTGAGTGGAAAATACTCAGCCACACCGCCTGCAGCGGCATATGGTTGCCGGCGAACGCCGGGAAACCTAGCACCGCGCCCGCGCCTTCGCAAATCAGGGTCATGAGCAGCACCGCGCGGACAAGGCGGACCATGCCGTCCAGACTTTCCACGTTCAGTGCCTCCCGCACGAGGGAGCGGCCCTTTAAGTTGATGCGCCGCCCGGTCACCAGTGCCAGCCCCATGCCGATGGATGCGACACCCAAGCCGCCGATTTGAATGAGCACCGCAATGACGACCTGGCCGAACATACTGAAGGTGTCGGCGGTATCCACCACCACAAGTCCCGTGACGCAAACTGCGCTGGTAGCCGTGAACAGGGCGTCCAGCGGGGCAATGTGCAGCCCCGGGTGTACCGCAAAGGGCAGCATCAGCAGCGCCGCACCGCACAAAATCAGCAGTGCAAAGCCCAGCGCAATGATACGCGCCGGGGGCTGGGTCTTTAAAAATTTTGAGATTGCGCTGCGGATGTAGGACATAGCGGCCTCCGGCAAAAATTTAGCTTTACCGATAGTATAGCACAAATCACGCTGCACCACAACAACCCACTTGCGTACCCACGGCAAATCATGTATAATAAGTTATTACTGATTATAAAGGGGAGGTGTGGCCATGAGCCTGCAAAGTTTTGGATTTTTCGGTTTTCTGCTGGTCGTGGCCGCGGTGTACCTGCACCTGCCGCAGCGCTGGCAGAGCGCGTTTTTGCTGGCGGCCAGCTGGGTTTTCTACGCGCTGGCCATGCCGTCGATGCTGGGCGTGACGATCGCGATTGCGGTGTTCACCTACCTGTGCGGGCGCGGCATGGCGGCCCGCAGCAGCGCCCACAAGACTGCGTTCCTGCGCGGGGGCGTTATCGGGTTGCTGGCGATTCTGGCCTTTTTCAAATATAACGGCGCGTTCGCCAGCGAGGGCGGCTGGCAGGCCGTGGCCATGCCGCTGGGCATCAGCTTTTACAGCTTTGCGGCCATTGCCTACCTGATCGACACTGCGCGGGGCGACTGCGAGGTCGAGACAAATTTCATCGATTGTGCGCTGTTTTTGAACTTTTTTGCCACCGTCACTCAGGGGCCTATCTGCCGCGCCGGGGCGCTGCTGCCGCAGTTTAAGCAGGAGCACCGCTTTGACACCGACCGCACTGTGCGCGCGCTGCGGCTCATGGCGCTGGGCCTGTTTAAGCTGGTGGCTGTCAGCGACGTGCTGGGGCTGCTGGTGGACGAGGTGTTCCCGAATTACCGCAGCTACGGCGGGCCGATGCTGGTGCTGGCCGCCGTGTTTTACACGTTCCAGCTGTATTTCAACTTCTCCGGCTACTCCGAGGTCGCGCGGGCCGTGGGTCTGCTTTTGGGCCTGGAGCTGCCTGAAAACTTCAAGACGCCGTTTTTTGCCACGAATTTTTCCGGGTTCTGGAGCCGGTGGCACATTAGCTTTTCGTCTTGGCTGCAGGATTATCTGTTCATGCCGCTGGCGTGGGCGGATATGTCCGGCGTGACCGGGGGCAGGCTGACCCGCCTGCCCGCCGAGGTGTGCGTGTTTACGGTGTTTTTTGTGTCGGGTTTCTGGCATGGGAACACGCTGCCCTTTGTGGTTTGGGGTCTGCTGCAGGCCTGCTACCGCCTGGGCGAGGAGCTTTTGCACCGCCGCCTGGGCAAGCCCAAAAAGAAAGCGCCCGCCCGCGTTTTGTGGGCCAAGCGGGCCGGGGTGTTTGTGCTGTGGTGCATCAGCATGGTGTTCTTCCGCGTGGGGTCCGCCCCCGCCGCCGCGCCGCTGACCGTGGGGGATGCGTTTGCCTACCTGAGCCGCTGCTTCCTGGGCTGGTCACCCGCGCGGTTTGGCAGCGAATTGTACGCTGCTGCGTCTAATGGATTCTACGCCAACGCCATTATGGTGGCGGCGTACTATGTCTTTGTGGTGCTGGTGCTGGCGCTGGCGTTCTACCTCGACACCCGCCGGGCGTTTGCCTATAAGAACAAGCCCGCCGAGGTGTGTTTGGCGGGCGAGAAGCACCGCTGGGCCGTGTATTATGCCCTGGTCGTCGCTTTGCTGGTGGGGTACATCATGCAGAGCGGTGGATTTGGGAACAGCGGATTCGGTATGTATGCGGGGTTTTAACCCCACGCCTTCCCCCAAGGGACAGACTCCCCCGATACGGGGGAGGTGGCGCGTAGCGCCAGAGGGGGAGCAGGTGGCGCCGCAGCGCCGGGTGCGGGGCGTATGTACCGCGATTGCCCATGAATGGGTCGCCGCGGCAAACTCGCCCCTCATCAGTCAGCGGACAAGCCGCTGACAGCTTCCCCCGAGGGGGAAGCCATTTTAACGAAAGGAGGCTTCCGCCCATGAAGAATATCCTAAAAAAACTTGCATTATTGATGATTCCAGTTTTGCTTTGGTTCGCATTCTTCGTTGCCTTTGAGCCTAACAACTACTTCGGGCTGAAAGTCTCCGCTTCGTCCAGCCAGCCGGTGGCGCGGGTAAGGGCCTACCAGCAGGAGTCTGGCACGAATCTGATCTTGGGTGACAGCCGCCTGGCGCATTTTGATATGGCGCTGGTGGACGAGCTTTCCGGCCGGAATTGGCAGAATCTCGCCTTCGGCGGCGCGTCGCTGAAAGAAACCCTCGACCTCGCGGACTATGTGCTGGATTCCGGCCGCGAAGTTGACACCCTGCTGGTGGAAGTCTCGTTCTACACGCTGAACGCCGGGTACAACACCGACCGCTTTGCCACGCTGGAAAAGACGCTGAACAATCCGCTGGCCTACTGCTTCAATTTGGAGTACAACGTCAATGCCCTGACCGTGGCCATGGATACGCTGCGCGGCACGCCGGACACCATCGAGTCCGGGGACTGGACCGACGCGGATTACCTGGCCGACGATGGCACGGTTTTGCCGCTGCACCGCAAATTATATGACTACACCGCCACCATCACGCCCCGCTGCAAAAGCTGGGCGCTGAACACTGAGCAATTCGACCGCCTGCACACGCTGGCCCGGCGCTGCCAGGCCGAGGGTGTGCGGCTCATCGTGGTTCTGCCTCCGATGGCTGATAATGTCCGCACCGAGGTCTGTGACGTGTTCGGCATCACCGATGTGATGCAGGATACCGTGCTGCCGCAGCTGACCGGCTGGGCCGCAGAATGCGGCTTTACCCTATTGGATTACGAGTGGGGCGGCAGCGCTATCACCGACGATGACACGCAGTTTTTTGACGGTTTCCATCTGGATGAAAAGTACGGCCTGCCGGTTTGGACACAAGAGTTGTTTAACGATATTGCAGGTTGACATGTAGGGCGGCATGCCCCCATGCCGCCGCGGGGTGAGGGCACCCCGCCCTACATCCACCGGACAAAGGGGCATCCTCATTTGTAGGGGGCGGCGTCCCCGACGCCCCACGAGCGGATGCAAGCACCCGCCCCTACAACTTACTTTGCATGGGAGTTGCTATCAATGGCACTAGATTTCCTGATTTTATACGAGCATACCGTCCGCGAGTATGAGAGCGACCTGCTCTTGAAGCTCGAGCTGGAACGCCGTGGTTACACGGTGGAGATCCGCCAGCTGCTGGACCCGAAGCACCTGCGGCTGTTCGGTAAGGACAAGCCGGAAGTGCTCGTCGCCAGCTGTATGTATGACAACGAGGCCATCAACAGCCATGTCTACAACAACATCGGCAAATGCAACAAGATCGTCAACCTGCATTGGGAGCAGATGCTTTCCGACACGCAGGAGGAGGGCGACTGGTTCAATATGAACGGCAACGCCAAACGCTGCGTGCAGACCTGTTGGGGCAAGCGCACCGCCGCCCGCCTGCAGGCCCACGGCATGGACGCCAAAAACACGCCTGTCACCGGCGCAGTCATGATGGACTTTCTGCGGCCGGAGTTTGACGGCTACTTTAAAGACAAACAGACCTTGTGCAAAGAGTTCGGCCTGGACCCGGCCAAGCAGCTGCACCTGTATATTTCCAGCTTCGGCTACGCCAGCATGAATGACGACGAGGTCGCCGAGCTTTCCAAGATGGCGGGCACCGATTTTACCGGCTTTGCCAAGACGAACCGTGTCTCGATGAAGGAGACACTGCGTTGGTTCGATGAATATTTAGGTCAGCATCCCGAGGTCGAGCTGGTCTACCGCCGCCACCCCAGCGAGTGGAACAGCCCCGCGCTGGAAGAACTGGCGAAGAAGCGGCCGAACTTCCATGTCATTTTTGCCGACTCGGTCAAGCAGTGGATCGTGGCGGCAGACTCTATTTCCATCTGGATGAGCACCGCCATCGCCGAGGTATACATGGCCGGCAAGAGCTGCCACATCCTGCGCCCGGTGCCCATTGAGCACGAGTACGACCCGGTCATCTACAAGGATGCCCATTATGTGACGACCTGCGGCGAGTTTGCCGCCGCCATGGCCGCGCCGGAACCGCCGTTCCCGATTGCAAAGGACGTTATCGAGGGCTATTTTGACCCGAGCGATACGCCCGCCTACAAGAGGATGGCCGACCTATTGGAGGATGTATACAAGAACCCGCCCCGGGACGAGCCGATGGGCGAAGGCTTCACGCCGCACTTTAATAAGGTAAAGTTCTGTGCGCTGGCCGGGGTGCATTTCCTCTACCGCCACGGCTGGGAGCCGAAAAAGGTGTTTGCCTTCTGCCCCCCGCTGGCCAATTTTGCCCAGCGCATTTATGGGTATGTGGACAAAGCCCATGTAACGCCGGAACAGGTGGCAGCAATGACGGAACGCATTAAGCCGTTCGTCCGCTGAGCATGTAGGGGCCGGGTATGCCCGGCCCTCCGCAGTGCGGCAGACGCGCAGTAATGGCAAGGCCGCGGGCCGGGCATACCCGGCCCCTACAACTCTACGACAGGACAAATAATCATGTCAGACCAGAAAAAAACCTCCGGTGAATCCTTTGCCGGGAATGTGATGAAATACTCGGTGGCGACCTATTTAGGCTTCGCCATCACCGGGCTGGCGCTCATCGTCAAGGGGCTGCTGCCCGCCGAGGTCCTGGGTGCGCCGGTCACCTTCATGACCTACACGGCCACCCTCATGAACATCGGCATCCTGGGCCTGGATCAGGCGCTGCTGCGCTTTTACCATGAGCCGCCCGCCGGGGCCGAGCCGCGCCAGCTGTTCGCAGCCTGCACCCGCATTTCGGCGTCGTTCATGGTGCTGCTGGGTGTCGCAGGCAGCGTGTTCTTTGCCCAGCCGCTGGCGGCGGCCTTCGGCCTGGGGTCGGCAGGCCCCGGCATCGTGCCGCTGCTGTTCATCAATGCGGCGCTGTATATGCTGGTGCGGTATCTGAACGTGCTGCTGCGCCTGGAAAACGACCTGCGCGCCTACACGGCTGAAACACTCTGGATGCAGGGCTGCTACAATCTGTTCTACCTGCTGCCGGGCTTTTTCACCTCCAACGTATTTATCCTGGCCGTGGCGGCCATTTTAAGCTTTGGCGTGGTTGCCATTGCATTCGGGTACAAGTACCGCAGCGCTGTGTTTGCGCCGCTGCCCGCCAGCCAGCTGGGCGGCATTGCCCGCCAGACTGTGCCCTACGGCGTGGCACTGGCCCCGGCCCAGATCTTGTTCAGCCTGTCCAGCGGTATCTGCCTTTCCTTTGTGGGCAACGCCTGCGGCGAGAATGCGCAGGGCCTGTTTGCCTTCGGGTACAGCCTGGCGCAGCTGGTCACGGCCATCCAGGCGGGCTTTTCCACCTACTGGGGCCCCTATGTCTACGCCCACTACCGCGAGGAGCAGGAGCGCATCTGCCGCGTACATGACGTTTTGAACCTGCTGATCTTCAGCTTCTTCTGCATGCTGGTCATGTTCGAGGATATCGTGTTCGTGATTTTCCCCGACAAGCGCGGGTGCCTCGCCATTTTCCCGCTGCTGATGCTGGCCGTCGTCTTCAACATTCTGTGCGAGGGCACGGTCTACGGCAACTCGATTGCCCGCAAACCGTGGCATGATACCATCGGCATCGGGCTGGGGGCGCTGTCCAACCTGGGACTGTGCGCGGTGCTGGTACCCGCCTGTGGGCTGACCGGCGCAGCGCTGGCCCTGGCCGCCAGCAACGGCATTGCGTTTTTGTACCGCAGCGTCACAGGCCAGATGTACTACCGCACCGTTGCCAGCTATGCCAAGACGATTTCCGGCTTTTTGCTGGCGTTCGCGGTCACAGCCATCGGCACGCTGCTGTGGCAGCATTTTATTATAAAATTTGCGCTGGTAGGTGTGATTTTGTTCATCTACTGCACCCTCTACCGTGCACAGCTCGCCAAGCTCTGGGGCATCGGCCTTGGCATCCTGCGCAGCATCTTCCACAGAAAGTAAGGCGAAACCATGAAACATTGCGGCACACAGGAATTGACGACGGAACGCTTAGTTTTGCGGCAGCTTTCCATCGATGACAGCGAAATGATGTACAACAACTGGGCCCGCGACAAGCAGGTGACGAAGTACCTGCGCTGGAACGCCCACCGCAGCTGGGGCGAGACTGCCGAAACGCTGAATGAGTGGGAAAAACACTACAACGACCCGAAGTTTTACCAGTGGGGCATCACCGACAAGCATTCGGAGGTGCTGATGGGGACCATCAGCCTGTGCCCTGCCCCGATGTTGAAAACCGGCTGGCACCTGAACACCGAGCGCCTGGGTGCCCCCTGGGAGGTCGGCTACGCGCTGGGCCGCAAGTGGTGGAACAAGGGCTACATGACCGAGGCCCTGTGCGCTGTGCGGGACTACTGGTTTGACACGGTGGGGGCTGACTGGCTGGCCGCCGTACACGCCAACGAGAACATTGCCAGCGCCGCCGTTTTGGAGAAGGCAGGCTTTGTCTACGACCATGACGTGACCGACCGCAAGTTTGACGGCACGCCGGTCCCCTGCCGTGCGTACCATCTTTTGAAAGAGGAATTATGAGCGATAACACGACTGAATTAGACTTTGGCACCACTGCCCAGAAAACCACCGACGCCGAGAAACTGCCGGTAGTGCTGCTGGCGTTGGACCAGGGTAAGTACGATATGACCCGCAGCCTGGACGAGCTGCGGGCGCTGGCCGACGCCAACGGTATGGACGCCGTGGCCGAGGTGGTGCAGAAGCGCTCGACCCCCGAGGCCGCCACGCTGCTGGGCGAGGGCAAGGTCGCCGAGGCGCGGCTTGTCTGCCAGAACGTAAACGCAGCCGCCGCGATTTTTGACGGTGAGCTGACCGGCAGCCAGATCCGCAACCTGTCGGCGGCACTGCAAGTCGAAGTGCTGGACCGCACGATGCTGATCCTCGAAATTTTCCGCGCCCGCGCCACCACGAACGAGGGCAAATTGCAGACCGAGCTTGCCACACTGCGCTACCAGCTGCCGCGCCTGCAGGGCCTGGGCGAGAGTTTGAGCCGCCAGGGCGGCGGCGGCGGGGGCGGCGGCGGTGCCCGCCGCGGTGCCGGTGAGACAAAGCTGGAGCTGGATCGCCGCCACCTGCACCACCGCATTGAGCATCTGGAAGGCCGCCTGAAAGAGCTGGAAAAGCGCCGCGGCGAGACCCGCCGGGCACGGCAGAAAAACAACGTGCCGGTGGTGGCGCTGGTCGGCTACACAAACGTGGGCAAGTCGAGTTTGCTGAACGCCCTGTGCGGCGAGCAGATCTTTGAGGCCGATATGCTGTTTGCCACGCTGGACCCCACAGCCCGCAAGCTGGTGCTGCCCAGCGGGCTGCAAATCATCCTGGTGGACACGGTCGGTTTCGTCAGCCGCCTGCCGCACCATCTGGTGGAGGCGTTCAAATCAACGCTGGAGGAAGCCGCGTTCGCCGATGTCATCATCAAGGTCGCCGACGCGGGCGACGCCCAGGCCGCCGAACAGCTGGCCGTGACCGATGAAGTTTTGGGCAGCCTCGACTGCGATGGCATCCCCCAGCTGGTGGTCTACAACAAGTGCGACGTCGCTAACGCCGTGGCCTTTGACCCGGATATCCTCTTGACCAGCGCCAAGACCAGCTATGGCCTGGACGCGCTGCTGGCGAAGATCGACGAGGTGCTGAACCACCGCGTCCGCACCATTGAGGTCGTGCTGCCCTATGACAAGCTGGCCTTGGCCGATATCTTGCGCAGCCGCGGCAGCGTCGCCGAGGAGGAATACCGCGAGGAGGGCGTTTTTTACCGCGCCACCGTGAAAATTGACGACCTGCACCGGTTTGAGGCGTTTTTGGTATGATGCCGCGGGAGGTTTGGCTGGTGTAAGACGGACAAATCGGAGTTTATGAAATCGGAGGCATTAATATTATTATGTGGATTGAACTAGGAATCAGCGGTGGAACTGCAATCGTTATTTTAATTGCGCTGTATTTTGTTATCAAGTGGGCAGTGAAAAATGGTATTAAAGAAGCATACAGTGCTATCACCGGAGAGAAACCTGATGAAGACATCAAAAACGAAAAAGAACTGAAAGAGCTTGGATTGGATTCAGAAAATCAATAACTTCCAGTTTGCCGAGCCGACACGGAGGCTGCCGCAGCGGCTCGGCTTTCCCGGCGGGGTGGGGGCACCCCGCCCTACGCCTTATTGTAAAAATGTGCCCGCGCGGCGGGTACACCAAATCTAAACTCTTAATTTTAAACTCTACTTTCCAGTTTCGCCTTCCGCATTGACACCTAATGCCGATGCGCTTATAATAAAACTACTTACGCAACTTAGAAAAAGGGGAAATCACTATGGCAAATGTTCGTACCCGCTTTGCGCCGTCCCCCACAGGCTATATGCATGTAGGCAACCTGCGCACCGCACTGTACACCTATCTGCAGGCGCGCCACAACGGCGGCACCTTTATCCTGCGCATTGAGGACACCGATCAGGGCCGTCTGGTCGAGGGCGCCACCGACATTATCTACAACACGCTGAAGGCCACCGGTCTGACCTGGGACGAGGGCCCCGACATCGGCGGCCCTGTCGGCCCCTATGTCCAGAGCGAGCGCATGGGCATGTTCAAGCAATATGCCGAGCAACTGGTCAAGGCCGGCAAAGCGTACTACTGCTTCTGCACCGAGGAGCGCCTAAACGAGATGCACGAGGCCCAGCGCGCCGCCGGCGAGATGACCCACTATGACGGGCATTGCCGCAGCCTGAGCGCCGAGGAGGTCGCCGCCAAGCTGGCCGCCGGGGAGCCGTATGTCATCCGCCAGAAAATTCCCGAGAGCGGCATGGCGGGCTTTGACGATGTTGTCTATGGCCACATCGAGGTCGATGTCAAGGAGCTGGACGACCAGATTCTGATCAAGACCGACGGTATGCCCACCTACAACTTTGCCAATGTCGTGGACGACCACCTCATGGGCATCACCCACGTCATCCGCGGCAGCGAGTATCTGTCCTCGACGCCGAAGTATAACCTTTTGTATGACGCTTTCGGCTGGGAAAAACCGGTTTACATCCACTGCCCGCCCGTTATGAAGGACGCGCAGAACAAGCTGAGCAAGCGCAACGGCGACGCCAGCTATCAGGACCTGGTGGCGAAGGGCTACCTGCCCGCCGCCGTGCTGAATTATCTGCTGCTGCTGGGCTGGGCACCCGAGGGCGAGCAGGAGATCTTCAGCCTGGATGAAATGATCAAGATCTGGGATCCGTCCCGCATCTCGAAGTCTCCCGCCATCTTTGACCCGCTGAAGCTGCGCGCTATCAACGCCGCCTACATCCGCGCCCTGCCTGCCGAGGAGTTCCGCCGTCTGGCCGACCCGTTCATCGACAGTGCCGTTCACTGCGACATCGACCGCGACCTGCTCTGCGCCAATTTGCAGCCCCGCTGCGAGGTGCTGGAGGATATCCCGCCGCAGCTGGACTTCTTTGACGCCGTGCTGCCGATCGATACCGAGATGTACCGCAACAAGAAGCAGAAAACGACGCCCGAGTCCGCCAAAGAGGCCCTGACCGCCCTGCTGCCGGTGCTGGAAGCCCAGACCGACTGGACCCGCGATGCGATCTTTGAGGCCTGCAAGACGCTGGCCGAGCAGATGGAAAAGAAGAACGGCTGGCTGCTGTTCCCGTTGGGCATTGCCCTGTCCGGCAAGGCCCGCACCCCGGGCGGCGGCACCGATTTGGCCGCCATGATGGGCAAGGCAGAAACCCTAAAACGCGTGAAGGACGCACTGGGAAAGCTGTAAAGGAACAGTAGTTTTCCCTTGCCCCGGCGATGCAATAAAAAAGAGGAGTTATACCCATGCGCCGGGTATAACTCCTTTTTTTAAATCACATAATCATTCCCCGGCTGGGCGGTGTTGACCAGGTCGGCTAGGGTGATGCCGTCAAAGTAGTCGTTGATCATCGTGTTCAGCTTGCGCCACATGGGCAGGGTGCGGCATTCCACCATGCGGGGGCACTCCACCGGGTTCTGTCCTAAACACGCCACCGGGGCCAGGCTCCCTTCGGTCAGGCGTAAAATATTCCCCACCGTGTATTCCCCGGGCGTTTTGGTCAGGCGGTAGCCGCCGGACTTGCCCCGCAGGCCGGTCAGATAACGCGCTTTGACCAGACTTTTGACGATGGCCTCCAGGTATTTTTCTGAAATTTCCTGCCGAGCGGCAATTTCTTTTAGGGGGATGTAGCCGTCGTGCTGGTTCTCGGCAATGTCGATCATGACCCGCAACGCATAACGGCCTTTCGTTGAAATCATCATTTGGTTTTTGCTCCTTCGTTTTCTTATTTCCTATTATACAAGTTGGTAAATAGGATAGCAACCCCTTTGCCGCAAAAAAAGTTGCCAAAATTCCCTATTTCCCTATTGACAAATGGGAAAATATGTTGTACAATCCTATCAACCTATAAGAAAGGTATGAATTGATATGCGAAAGGGTTTTGCACCATACGCGCGATGTCGCCGTCACACGCTGTAAAAACCGTAACATTGTAAATAAACAGAAATGACGATGGAGGAAACTACCATGAGCAAGATTTATACTTCCGCTGACCAGCTGATCGGCCGCACCCCCCTGCTGGAACTCACCCACATTGAAGCCGCCGAAGGACTGAACGCCAAGATCCTGGCCAAGCTGGAATATTTCAACCCCGCCGGTTCCGTCAAGGACCGCATTGCCAAGGCGATGATCGATGACGCCGAGGCCACTGGCAAACTGAAGCCCGGTTCCGTCATTATTGAGCCGACCTCCGGCAACACCGGCATCGGCCTGGCATCCGTCGCCGCCGCCCGCGGCTACCGCATCATCATCGTCATGCCTGAGACGATGAGCGTGGAGCGCCGCCAGCTGATGAAGGCCTACGGTGCCGAGCTGGTGCTGACCGACGGCTCCAAGGGCATGAAGGGCGCTATCGCCAAGGCTGACGAGCTGGCGAAGGAGATTCCCAACAGCTTTGTGCCCGGCCAGTTTGTGAACCCGGCCAACCCCGACGCCCACAAGCGCACCACCGGCCCCGAGATCTGGGAGGACACCGACGGCAAGGTCGATATCTTTGTTGCAGGTGTCGGCACCGGCGGCACCGTGACCGGCGTTGGCGAGTACCTGAAGAGCCAGAACCCCGCCGTCAAGGTCGTGGCTGTCGAGCCTGCCACCTCCCCTGTGCTGAGCAAGGGCACCGCCGGTGCGCACAAGATTCAGGGCATCGGTGCCGGCTTTGTACCTGACGTGCTGAACACCAAGGTTTACGACGAAGTCATCCCCGTTGCCAACGAGGACGCCTTTGCCACCGGCAAGCTGGTCGGCCACAAGGAGGGCGTGCTGGTAGGTATTTCCTCCGGCGCTGCGCTGTGGGCTGCCATCCAGCTGGCCAAGCGCCCCGAGAACAAGGGCAAGACCATTGTGGCCCTGCTGCCCGACACCGGCGACCGCTATCTGTCCACCCCGCTGTTCGCGGACTGATTGCAATAACAGGAAACCTTTGCTATAATAAGGGTACTGTTGCATACAAAGTGGAGTCCGGCCCTCAGCTTTCCCGGCAATGCTCTGTCAGGGCAAGGCCGCGGGCGGAGTATGCCCCGCCCCTACAACTCAACAATTTTCAATGTGCAGCACGGTTTTGTGCTGCACATTTTTTATACAAGGAGGTTTTCCATGACTACTACCCCCGGTGCGCTGATTGCGATGAGCGGCGGCGTGGACAGCACGGTTGCCGCTTACCTGATGAAAAAGGCGGGTTACCGCTGCATGGGCGCGACCATGCGGCTGTACCAGAATGAAGATTTGGGCCAGAGCGGCTTCCACACCTGCTGCTCAGCCCAGGATGTGGAGGACGCCGCCGATGTGGCATTCCAGCTGGACATTCCCTTCCAGGTCGTGAACTATACTGAGGAATTTCGCGAGAAGGTCATCGGCAAGTTCATTGCCACCTACGAGGCGGGCGGCACGCCGAACCCTTGCATCGACTGCAACCGCACGATGAAGTTTGACAAGATGCTGGACTTTGCGCGGGAGAACGGCCTGGATTACGTTGTGACCGGCCACTATGCCCGCATAGAGCAAGACCCTGACACCGGCCGCTGGCTGCTGAAAAAGGCCCTGTACGCCGACAAGGACCAGAGCTACGTTCTGTACGTGCTGACGCAGGATCAGCTGGCCCACACCAAGTTCCCGCTGGGCGGCATGGACAAGCCCTCCATCCGCAAAATTGCCGAGGAGCAGGGCTTTTGCAACGCCCGCAAGCATGACAGCCAGGATATCTGCTTTGTACCCGATGGCGATTACGTCGGCTTTATGGAGCGCTACACCGGCAAATATTACCCGGACGGCGATTTTATTGACAGGAACGGCAAGGTCGTGGGCCGCCACCACGGCGCGGTGCGCTACACCAACGGCCAGCGCAAGGGTCTGGGGCTGGCGCTGGGTGCACCGGTCTACGTCTGCGGCAAGGACATGGAGAAGAACACTGTCACCGTCGGCCCCGAGAGCGCACTGTTCACCACAACGCTGATCGCCGACGATTTCAACTGGATCTCGATTCCCGAGCTGACCGCGCCGATGCGGGTAAAGGCCAAGGCCCGCTACCGCCAGGTGGAGCAGCCTGCCACGGTCTACCCGCTGGACAACGGCCTGGTCAAGGTCGTCTTTGACGAACCCCAGCGCGCCATCACCCGCGGCCAGTCAGTGGTACTGTATGATGGGGATGTGGTCGTCGGCGGGGGGACGATTTTGTAAAGAGCGAGGCTTCCCCCAAAGGGGGAAGCTGTCAGCGGCCCCGACCGCTGACTGATGAGGGGCCTCCTCGCCGCCATGACCCGTTTATGGGTTGACGCCGCACATGCGCCCCTCATCCGGCCCTGCGGGGCCACCTTCCCCCAAAGGGGGAAGGCTTAGGAATTTATAAATTTCCCTTTTCCCTATTGACATATCGGTTTATCCGTATTATAATACAGACAAACCTACGGAAATTATAGGTTATTTAGTAAATTCAAAGGAGGTGCAAAGCATATGGCCCATGTATTCGGCAGTCTGCTGCGTCAGAATTTCCGCTGTGGCCGAATGCCTAACTCCCGGGTGGAAAACGTCCGGGCGCGTGGGCTTGCTTTGCATTGCCTGTAAAATTTCGCGCCGCACTGTATTTTCTGCCCGGGAGTTGTAACTGTACGACCCCCGGCTTTTCTTTTGCGTCAACAACTTAAAGAATAAAAACAGAAATGAGGATTTTATCATGAGCGAGCGTAAACTGCATTTTGAGACCCTTCAGCTGCACGTCGGCCAGGAGCAGGCTGACCCTGTCACCGATTCCCGCGCCGTGCCTATCTACCAGACCACTTCCTACGTTTTCCACAACGCCCAGCACGCCGCTGACCGTTTCGGCCTGCGCGATGCCGGCAACATCTACGGCCGCCTGACCAACACCACCGAGGATGTCTTTGAGAAACGCATTGCCGCTCTCGAGGGCGGCGTTGCTGCCCTGGCCGTTGCCTCCGGTGCAGCTGCCATCAACTACACCATCCAGGCGCTGGCCCAGAACGGCGGCCATATCGTCGCCCAAAAGACCATCTACGGCGGCACCTCCAATCTGTTGGAGCACACCCTGCCTGCCTTCGGCGTTGAGACGACCTTCGTCAACGCCCATGACCTGGCCGAGGTCGAAGGCGCTGTCAAGGAGAACACCCGCGCCATCTATCTGGAGACGCTGGGTAACCCCAACTCTGACATTCCCGACATCGACGCCATCGCCGAGATTGCCCACAAGCACAACATCCCGCTGGTCATAGACAACACCTTCGGCACTCCGTACCTGATCCGTCCGATCGAGCACGGCGCGGACATCGTTGTCCACTCTGCCACCAAGTTTATCGGCGGCCACGGCACCACGCTGGGCGGTGTCATCGTCGATTCCGGCAAGTTCGACTGGAAGGCCAGCGGCAAGTTCCCCGCGTTTGCTGACCCCAACCCCAGCTACCACGGCGTCAGCTTCGTGGATGCTGCCGGTCCCGCCGCGTTCGTGACCTATATCCGCGCTATCATCCTGCGTGACACCGGCGCCTGCATCAGCCCGTTCAACGCGTTCCTGCTGCTGCAGGGCACCGAGACGCTCTCCCTGCGCCTGGACCGCCACGTCGAGAACACCAAGAAGGTCGTGGAGTACCTGACCCATCACCCCAAGGTGGAGAAGGTCAACCACCCCAGCCTGCCTGACCACCCCGACCACGCCCTGTATGAGAAGTACTTCCACAACGGCGGTGCGTCCATCTTCACCTTCAACATCAAGGGCGGCCAGAAGGAAGCCTTTGAATTTATCGACCATCTGCAGATCTTCTCTCTGCTGGCCAACGTTGCCGACGTGAAGAGCCTGGTCATCCACCCGGCCACCACCACCCACGCCCAGCTTTCCCCCGAGGAGCTGGCTGACGTCGGCATCCAGGAGAACACGATCCGCCTGTCCATCGGCACCGAGCACGTCGATGATATCATCGCTGATCTTGATCAGGCCTTTGCCGCCGTGGAGTAATCCGGCAAAGCATTTTTAGAGGGTATATAGGGATTTGAATACGACCGCCGCCCATGGGATGCAAGCCCTGCGGGCGGCGGTTTTGTTTGCAATTTGCTTTGAAATATTGTATGCTTGTTATAAAAACCGCGAGGCAGAGTTGTAAGGGCCGCACATATGCGGCCCGTGACCTTGCCTTTACTGCGTACCTGCCTTACACGGCAGGGCCGGGTATACCCGGCCCCTACACCTCAACGAAGGAAAAAGCCATCATGCAGATTATTGAAATTACAGATTTGTCCATCCCCGAGCTTGCCCCTTACACCAAGCTGACCGAATCCCAGCTGCGCAACAGGCTGGAACCCGAAAAGGGTATTTTCATCGCCGAAAGCCCCAAGGTCATCGGTACGGCGTTGGATGCCGGGTGCGAGCCGCTCTCGTTTTTGATGGAGCGCCGCCAGATTGATGGCCCGGCTGCCGGGGTGCTGGCCCGCTGCCCGGATGCGACCGTCTACACCGCCGACCGCAGCGTGTTACAGGTGCTGACCGGCTATGTGCTGACCCGGGGCGTGCTGTGCGCCATGCGCCGCCCTGCGCCCCACACGGCCGAGGAGCTGTGCAGGAACGCCCACCGCGTCGCCGTTTTGGAAGGTATTGTGGACTCTACCAACATCGGCGCGATTTTCCGGGGCGCGGCAGCTCTGGGCATGGACGCTGTGCTGTTGTCGCCGTCCTGCTGCGACCCGCTGTGCCGCCGCGCCGTGCGTGTGAGCATGGGCACGGTGTTCCAGGTGCCGTGGGCCGTTTTAGGCGACAGCCCTGCGGACTGGCCCGAGGGCGGCATGGCCCGGCTGCACGCCATGGGCTTTAAGACCGCCGCTATGGCGCTGGACAACCGCGCTGTCAGCATCGACGACCCGGCGCTGCATGCCGAGGACAAACTCGCCATTGTATTGGGCACCGAGGGCGACGGCCTGGCCCACAACACGATTGCCCACTGCGACTACACCGTCATGATCCCGATGCAGCACGGAGTAGACTCGCTGAATGTGGCGGCCGCCGGAGCCGTGGCGTTTTGGGAGCTTAGGAAAAGATAATTCCCTAAGGCTTCCTCCAAGGGGGGGCCTTCTCATCGTCAAACTGCCTCAAAAATATGACGAAAGTTTTACGCCCTGTTGACCGAAACGTCAAGAGGGCGTGTTGTTTTTATGTTTCCAAAATGTTACAATATTTATACACGCGTGCGCAATGCGTGCAATAACGAAACGGAGGGGTTTCTCCCATGGGCTTCCTGAAAAAATTTACCAAGCAGGAGATCAGCTGGATGATGTACGACTGGGCCAACAGCGCCCACTCGGTCATCGTCGTGACCATCCTGCCCATCTTCTTTGACACAGTCGCGGGCTACACGGCGGACAGTGTTTCCAGTATGTCCACCTGGGGCTTTGCCACGAGCCTTGCCATGGCCATCGTCGCCCTCAGCGCACCGTTTTTGGGCGTGTTCGGCGATATCCGCGGAATGCGCAAAAAGCTGTTCCTTGTGTTCCTGCTGCTTGGCATCGCTTCGGTAGGGGGATTGGCCTTCACCCCATTTATGGACTTCACCGCCTCGCCCGAAGCTGCGGGCCGGGTCGCGGCGATGGTTCTGGTGCTCTACATCACAAGTACCATCGGCTTTGATGCGTCCTGCATCTACTACGATGCGTTTTTGACCGACGTCACGACCGAGGAGCGTATGGACTCCGTTTCCACCCTGGGTTACGGCCTCGGCTACATCGGCGGCTCGACGATTCCGCTGCTGATTTTCCTCATCATGAACGCCGTCGGCGTGCCGATGCTGACCTGCCTTGGCTTCATCTTCGGCCTGACCGCCGTGTGGTGGCTCGTGTTCAGCCTCCCGCTTTTGAAAAACTGCGAGCAGACCACCGGCAAGCCCTACGAGAAGGGCGCGGTCGGCGCAGGCATCAAGAGCGTGTTTACGACCCTGAAGGAGATCGGCGCGGATAAGCCGATGCTTGTCTACATTGTAGCGTACTTTTTCTACATCGACGGCGTTCACACCATCATCAGTATGTCCACAAGCTACGGCACCAACCTGGGGCTGGATTCCGCCGGTATGCTGCTGGCGCTGCTGCTGGTGCAGGTGCTGGGCCTGCCGTTCTGCCTTTTGTACATGAAGCTGGCGGAGAAATTCGGCGCGCGCACGATGGTGGGCGTGGGCATCTGCGTGTATATGTTTATCTGCGTGTTTGCGTTCTTTATGAACAGCCTGTGGCAGTTCTGGATGCTGGCCGTGCTGTGCGCCACCAGCCAGGGCGGCATCCAGGCGCTGTCCCGTTCGATGTTTGGCAAGCTGATTCCCGACAAGGACCGCAGCGGTGAATTTTTCGGCTTCTTTGATATTTTCGGTAAGTTCTCGTCCATCATGGGGCCTGCGCTGGTGGGGTTTGTCAGCGCCTTTGCCGCCAACAAAATGCTGGCTGACCAGGGCCTGACCGCCGCCACAGCCACCGCCGAGCAGATCGACGCCATCAACAAGGCTGCCGGCCCGTATGGTATTTTGTCCATCATCCTGATTATTATTGTCGGTGCTGTGCTGTATTTTGGCGTGCTGCCCAAGACGATGACGAATGATGAGAGGAAAATCTAAAAAAGATAAAAAATAAGAGATAAAAGATAATAAAATTGGTGGGATGCGTCGCTGATGCTCCGCAAATTTGACATTTTCCCCGCCCCGCGTTACAATATTTTCTACGCTCACCAACGAAAGGGGAATCCCGATGCCGGAAGGCTATACCCATGTGCGCACCGCCGCAAAAGCGGCGGTGGCGATCCATTACAAAATCCAGTGCCCGGCGGCGTTCGCGGCCGGTGCCAACGGCCCGGACAGCTTTTTTTGCTATGAGGTCTGGAAAAAACGCGCAAAACGCCACTATGACCTGCCGGGCCTCGGCAACCGTATGCACGAGGAAAAGACCGGCGCGTTCCTGCGCAGCCTGTGTGCCAACGTCAAGACTCGCCCCCAGGTGGAGTATGCGCTGGGCTTTTTGAGCCACTACGCCACCGACACCGTCGTGCATCCCTTCGTCTGCGCCATGTGCGAAAAAGGACAGCCCTACGGCAAAAAGGGCGGCCACGGCTACCTGGAGATTGCACTGGACTCCACCCTGCACGCTGAGGATACCGGCTCAAGCCTTGTGCCCGTCGAGGACGTCAGCCCCCTGCCCACCGGCGAGGAGCTGGCCGACATTACGGCGCTGCTGCACACCTGCCTGCTGGAAACCTACGGTGAAGATATCCCGGTGGAGTACCTGGCCGATGCGTTCTGGCACACCTACAAGCTGCGAGGCATCTTTCCCAGTAAGCACGGCGTGCGCCGGGCGTTCTTCTGGCTCGTGGAGCCGCTGTTCGGCGGGCGTGGATTCATCACCGGCCATGTATCGCCCCGGCAGCTGGACAAACACCTGCCCGACGAGTGGACTGACCCCTTCACCGGCGAGCACCACGACGACGGCCTGTTTGCGCTGCTACCCCGCGCGGTTTTGCGCAGCGAACAGTTTATGGGCGCGGCTTTGCTCTACTGGATGAAGAAGCTGACCCCCGCCGAATTTGCCGAAAAGATCGGCAGCATGAGCTATTTGCAGGGCATCCCCACCCCGGTGAGCGACCCTGACGCACAAAATACCACAACTGAAAAGGAGATTTCCGTATGATCCGTATCACCATGCAGAACGGCAAGACCATTGACATTGAGCTGGACCATAGCGCCGCCCCCATCACCTGCGAGAACTTTGAAAAGCTCGTCAAGGACGGTTTTTACAACGGCCTGACGTTCCACCGCGTTATTTCCGGCTTTATGATCCAGGGCGGCGACCCCCAGGGCACCGGCATGGGCGGCCCGGGCTGGCACATCAAGGGTGAGTTTTTGCAGAACGGCGTTGCCAACCCCATCAAGCACACCCGCGGCGTCATCAGCATGGCCCGCTCCATGGATCCAAACTCCGCCGGCAGCCAGTTCTTCATCATGCACCAGGACGCCCCGCACCTGGACGGCAGCTACGCTGCTTTCGGCCATGTGGTGAAGGGCATTGAGGTCGTCGATGAGATTGCCGCCGTCGCCACCGACTGGAACGACAAGCCCCGCACCCCGGTCGTGATGGAAAAGGTCGAGATCGTCTAATTTGCCACGCGGTAGCACCCGGATGTTCGCGCATCCGGGTGTTTTGTTTGGGCAATCGCGCGCCTTTAGAATAATAGTTGAAATCTTCCCAAAAATCGGTTATACTATTTTGTAATAAAGTTGAAATATGGGGCATTGTCCCCTTTGATAAAGGAGCACAAAATGGCACATACCGTTATGGTCACCGGTGCAGACGGCTTTATTGGCAGCCATCTGACTGAAGAACTCGTCAAGCGCGGCGAAAAGGTCCGCGCATTCTGCCTGTACAATTCCTTCGGCTCGCTGGGCTGGATCGACACGCTGCCGCCGGAGATCCGCAATGAAATTGATGTCTTTATGGGCGACGTGCGCGACCCCAACGGCGTGCGTACCGCCATGCGCGGGCAGGAGCGGGTGTTCCACCTGGCAGCGCTTATCGCTATCCCCTTCTCCTACCACAGCCCGGACAGCTATGTGGACACCAACATCAAGGGCACGCTGAACGTGCTGAACGCCGCCCGTGAGCTGGGCACCCAGCGCGTGCTTGTCACCTCCACCAGCGAGGTCTACGGCACGGCGCAGTATGTGCCCATCGACGAGAAGCACCCCTTCCAGGGCCAAAGCCCCTACTCCGCCACCAAAATTGGTGCGGACCGCCTGGCTGAGAGCTTCTACCGCAGCTTTGACCTGCCTGTCACCATCGTGCGCCCCTTCAACACCTATGGCCCGCGCCAGAGCGGCCGCGCCATCATCCCGACGATTATTACACAGCTGCTGGCAGGCCAGACTGAAATCAAACTCGGCAGCCTGACCCCCACCCGCGACTTCAACTATGTCAAGGACACGGCCAACGGCTTTATGACGATTGCCGACTGCGACGCCGCCATCGGCCAGGAGCTGAACATTGCCACCGGCATTGAGCATTCCATCGGTGATCTGGCCAACGAGCTGATTGCCCAGATCAACCCGAATGCAAAGATCGTCTGCGAGGCCGAGCGCCTGCGCCCCGAAAAGAGCGAAGTCAACCGCCTGCTGGGCGATTCCACCAAGCTGCGCGAGTTGACCGGCTGGGCACCGCAGTACACCTTTGAGCAGGGCCTGGCCGCCACCATCGAGTTCCTGCGCGGCAACCTGGATCAGTACAAGGTCGGCCAGTACATCCTGTAATGCAGGGGCCGGGTATGCCCGGCCTTCGACCTTGCCGCACCGGGCACTTTGCGGCGCGGCAAACAGCCGGGCGAGGTATGCCTCGCCCCTACCAAAATCTAAGTTTATGTCAAAAGTTTCCAAGAAAAAGTTACTTTCACCCACCGTGCAGCACCCCGCCGCCCGGTGGGCTTTCGTGTTGGTGCTGTGCGCCGCGCTGGGCATCGTTGCCAGCTACTACTGGCGCGTATTCTACGGGCTGGACGCCCGGGGCCTTGCGCCGCTGGCCGTCACCGGCTTTTGTGTGGGGCTCAGCATCCTGGCGGGCACAGCGGCGCTGCTTCTGCGCCGGGTCAAGGACTTTGCCAAACGGGGCGCCGCCTGCATTTTGCTGTGCGGCATACTGTTTGCCTTTGCAAATCCGCCGATGCAGACCCCCGATGAGACAGACCATTATCTGCGCACCTATGCGATTTCCATGGGGCACTTTGACTTTGACGCCGAGCGCGGCTACCCCGAGGACGTGAACGAGCTGGTCGCGGCGTTTCCCGGCGCATGGGTCAACGCCCATACCTCGGCCGGCGTCGGCACGGACCCCGATACCCACGCCGAGCAGGCCTACAACACGGCAGGCTATGCGCTGAAGCAATACGGCAAGGACGGCCGGGTCGAGAGCATCTGGGACAGCTTTACGCAGTATCACAACTGGGAAAGCCGCGATTCTGCGGCAGATTCCGTAACTGAGCCCATCAGCTTTTTGATTTTGCCGTTTTTGCCCGGGGCACTGGGCATGGCGCTGGCGCGGCTGCTGGGATTTGGTGCGCTGGGCTGCCTGTACGGCGGGCGACTGGCCAACCTGCTGGCCTACGCGGCGCTGTGCTATGCGGCGCTGCGCACTGCGCACAAGTGCAAGCCTGCTTTTTTGTGTATAATGCTGCTGCCAATGTCGCTCTACATGGGCGCATCGTTAAGTTATGACGCCACGCTGCTGGGCTGCTACTACGTCATGCTGGCGCTGCTGACCCGCGCCGAGTGGGACGACCGCACGGCGCTGTGGTATGCGCTGGCCTGCGTATTTGCCAACGGCACCAAGCCCTACATCAACCTGCTGTGGGTCGTGCTGCCCTTTGTGGTGCGCAGATCCGAGTGGAAGGTGCGGTTCAGCCGCGCCTTGTACGCCGTGCTGACAGCGGCGGGTGCGCTGGCACTGACCTTTGGCGTTGAGCAGTACGGCACACTTTTGCGCCACAATTACGGCGCGATTGCCCGGCAGGGCGGCACCACCGTGAACGGCGGTGCGCAGCTTTTGTTTGTGCTGAAGAATCCCTTGCGTTATATCGCGGTTTTGCTGGGTACACTGTATGAGAACGACGGTTTTATCGGCCAACTGGGCTTGTTCGGCTGGAAGGATATGCCGGTGGCATTTATCAGCCTGACCGCGCCGCTGGTGCTGCTGGCGGCGGCGCTGCTCTGCTCGCCGTCTGCTGATGCCCTGGGCCGCCGCCGCACCGGCTGGCTGTCGGCGTTCGGTCTCGTCTACGCCGTGGGCGCGATGACGGCCATGTATATTACCTACACCCCCGTGGGCATGGTGCGCATCGTCGGCCTGCAGACGCGGTATTTCCTGCCGGTGTGGCTGCTGGCGGTGCTGGCTGCTGCCGCGCTGGCCCGCCGTGCGCTTGCCCCGCGCTTGACCGCAGAAAAGGCCGCCGCCATCAGCGTCCGCCTGTGCGGGTGGTATGCGTTTGCAGGGGCAGTGCTCTTGTTCCAGCACTACTTTGTGGGGCCGGTGTATACGATTTATAAGTAAAGAAAAGGCTTCTCCCCTCGGGGGAGAAGCTGTCACCGAAGGTGACTGATGAGGGGCGGCGGTGCCTCTATAGCCCATGTAAGGGTTATCACGGGGACTTTGCCCCTCATCCGGCCTTCGGCCACCTTCCCCCAAGGGGGAAGGCATTCCACGAAAGGAGGCTCCCATGCTGCATCTTCTCTACGCCCTTGCGCTTTTGCTTTTGCTGTCCGGCGCTTGTGCGATACTGGGCGAAAAATCCAATCTTTCCCCCGCCCTGCTGCCGCTGCCGGTGTTGAGCGGCGCGGTGGTCGTGCTGTACCTCTGCGGTATCGCGGGCGTCCTGCGGGCCGGGGCGGTGCTGGTGTTGTTGGCACTGGCCGCCGTGTGGGTGCTGGGCCTTGTGCAGCTGCGCCCCGCCGGGGTGTTCAAGGCATGGCAGAGCGTCCTGTGCGCACCGGGCTTTGCGCTTTTTTTAGGCGGTGCTGCGTTTATCTGGGTGCTGTTCTGCGTACAGAAGCCCATGTTTACCCAATGGGACGAATTCACAGCCTGGGGCCTGGCCCCCAAGATGGTCGTGGAGCGCGGCGCGTTCTACGTGGCTGACCCGGTCAACCTGAAAGCCAGTTTCACCTACCCGGCCACGAGCCTGATTACGTTCTTGTTCCAGCCTTTCGGCCACTGGGCCGAGTGGGCCTGCCTGGCCGCCATCGACACGCTGGCGCTGGCCTGCCTGGCCGCTGCCGCCGCGCTGCCGCGCCTGAAATGGGCCGAGGGCATTCTGGTGTTTGCCTCCGGTTTTTTGCTGCCGTACTTCTTTTCGGCCACGGCTGCCGGCAGCTACGCCGTGCAGTATGTCAACGCGATGGCCGACCTGCCGCTGGCGATGCTTTTCGGCGGCACGCTCTGCCTCTATTTTGCAGTGGGGCGCCATAAACACGCCTATTGGCTGGTCGCGCTGCCGCTGGCCGTGCTGACCCTGACCAAAGACATCTGCTTTGCCTACGGCCTGATCGCGGCGTTTTTGATTGGCCTTGACCTGCTGTTTGCGGCGGATGCGCCCATCAAAAAAGCCTTCCCGAAAGCCCTGCTTCAGGCCGGTGCGCTGGCCGTTGTTGTGCTGGCGGCGTTTTTAAGCTGGGGCCGCTATACGGCAGCCGTCACCCCGACGGCGGACACCGCCGCCAGCGTCGGCAGTGAGGGGCTGAGCTACGGCGCGGTCCTCGTGGGCGGCGTCAAGCAGCTGCTGGGCATCGGCCGCACCGAAAAGTTTGCCCAGATCATGGCCGCCATGGGCAGCGCGTTCTTCACCCGGCGCATCTGCCTTTTGGGCGGCGGCGTCATTGCCGTGGCGGCTATCACGATGGTGGCCGCAGCCGCCTGGCTGGCCGCCGAGAAAGGCCCCGCCCGCCGCCGCGTGCTTGCGGCGCACCTGGGGTTTGCGTTCTGCTTTGCGGCGCTGTATCTGTTCCACTTGATTCTCTACAACTACAACTTTTCCGATATTGAGGGCCTGGCGCTGAAGGACTACGACCGCTACCTGGCCCCTTACTACCAGGCGTGGATGCTGGCAATGCTCTGCCTGTTGGCCCGCAGCGCAAAGGAGCGGCTGGGCCAGCTGGCGCTGGGCGGTGCGGCGGCGGTCATCATGGCCGTGTTCTGCTGGCGCGGCATCCCTGCGGCCGGGTTCTGGACCGGGGCCAACAGCCTGTATACCCTGCGCGCCGACGTGCAAAACCGCGCTGACACGATGAATGCCGTGCTCAACTGGCCCGACCGCGTGCTGGTCATCAGCCAGGGCGACGACGCCACGCGGTGGTACTACTACCGCTATGAGCTGACCGCCCAGGTCGTGAACGGCTTTGGCGGCTTCTATGGCCGCCTGGGCGAGACGCAGGACCGCTGGGACAGCGATTTTATGAACCTGGTGGAGAGCGAAAACTGGACGCTGTACGACTACAAGGCCGTCTGCGTGCCGGACACGCTGGTTGCCTACATGGCCGAGAAGGACTGCGATTATATCTTAATCGACCGCGCCGACGACTATTTGCAGTTGGAGTTCAGCCCCCTGTTTGAGGGCGGCCTGACCAACGATATGCCCGCGACGCTCTACCATTTTGAGGGCGCGGACGCCGACGTGCCGTTCACGCTGGCGGCTGTGGCAGAAAGCGGGGTGGCGTAAATGAAAAAACCGCTTTTTAAGGCACGGCAGCTGCTGGTGCTGGCTTATCTGCTGGCGGCTGTGTTCTGGGTGGTGCGGTGTCTCGTCGGCTGCGGCGTGATGCTGAACTACAAAATGCAGGGCAAAATGCCCCAGACCCATGTGGACGCCGCTGACCTTGTGACCGAGAGCTTTGCGCCCTACTCCTCCAACGAGTGGTGGACGCCGCCGGATGATGACCCGGCGTGGTATCTTTCCACCGACAGTGACCCGCACATTTACTGGCAGGGGCAGGGATACATCGAGACAGTGGTGCTGGACGCAGCGCACCGGCTGCCCCCGGGCGGCGTGGCGCTGTATTACCTGAAACCCGGCCAGACTGACTACACCGAGGCGCAGAAAGTCTACGCCACCGTGACCGCCCCCGGCGTGTATACGTTTGATCTGGGCGGCAGGTGGGTAACGGGGCTGCGTATCGACCCGGACAGTGTGGGCGGCGTGCCGACGCTGTTTACCGGCATTGAACTGAACCCTGCCCGGGCGTGGTACACCCGGTTTATCCCCACTGCCGGCTGGTGGCTGGTGCTGACGTTTGGGCCATGTATCGCCGCCGCTTTCGTTTCCCTTTTTATAAGGAAAAAATAAAGCACACCGTAGGGGCCGGGTATGCCCGGACCTCAGCCAAAAGGCAAAATCGCTTTTGCGGGAAAGCTGCGGGCCGCACATGTGCAGCCCCTACATCCCTGCACACTTGTAGGGGGGCGGCGTTCTCGACGCCTCTACCATCATCCCATATGAAGGAGTCTGTCCTATGGAACTGCTCTGCGTACTGGCTGCCGTGGCGGCGCTGTTTTGCGGCTGCACGGTACTTACGCTGAAATGCCGCGTCCCGGCGTCGGTGGCACCGCTGACGGCACTGTCCCTCATCGTGGCGGTGCTGACGCTGGCCGCCATGGCGGGGGTGCTCTACCCCATCACCTGGGCGGTGTATGCGCTCTGCCTGGCGGGCGGCGTGTGGGTGCTGGCCACCCGCAAAAACCACGCTGGAGCGGCGCAAAAGCTGTTCACCCCGGGCAGTGTGCTGTTCTGGGGCATGGCGCTGGCGTTCACCGTCTACTTTTTTGTGCGCCAGCCGATGGCCACCGATTTTGACGAGCTGAGCCTTTGGGCCACCGCGGTCAAAATCACGAAGGTCAACAACGACCTGTACGCCACGGCAGAATTGGGCACCCCCTGGGCCGCGACCCAGAACCCCGGCCTGCCGCTGCTGGCGTATTTCTTCCAGTTTTTGGGCGATTATGCAGATTGGAAAATTTACGTCGGTTATGACATTTTGTATTTTTCTGTATTTGCCGCCGTTGTCGGGGCTATCCCCCGCGAGAAATGGCGTGTGGCCGTGCCGATGGCCGCCGCGCTGTGGTGCGTGCCGTTCTTCTTCACGAACTACAACCACACTATCTACCTGACCACCACCTACATGACCAGCTACGGCGATGTACCCGCGGGCCTTGTGTTCGGCGGGGCCGTGGCCGCGTGGCTGGCGCTGCGCCAAACTTCGGCCCCCAAATGGGCCGTGCTGCCGATTCTGGCGCTGTCTGCCAACATCAAGGCCAATACGTTTGTATTGGCGCTGGTGGCAGCGGGTCTGGTGGCTGTGGACGAGTGGCTGTTTGCCGACGACGGCGATTTCAAGGCCGGTCTGCTCCCCCGCACCGGGTTCAGCCTGGCCTGTTTTGCCGCACCGATGGCAATTTACTATCTGTGGAATGTGCGCTATGTCGGCTGGCTCGTCAGCCGCAGCGCCAGTGATTCCGGCGTTGGCGAGACGAGCGCCCCGCTGTCTGCGGTCGTTGTCAACGGCATCAAAATTCTGCTGGGCCAGCCGGTCGAGGGCTTTTACGCCGAGCGCGAGGCCCAGTTCCGCACTGCGATGGCCGACATGGGCCACCAGTTCTGGACCAGCGACGGCAAGTTGAGCATGATCGGGCAGGGCCGCAATGTGGTCGCACTGATTGCCATCGTGTTTGTTGTGGCGATTCTGGCGGCAGCGTCGCGGCGGCTCAAGGCGCGTATCGCCGTCATCAGCGTGCTGTCCGGCGTCTGCTTTTTGGGCTACAACCTGATGCTGGCACTGAGTTACGGCTTTATTTTTGTGCCGTTCCAGGCCGAGCAGCTGGTTGACTACAACCGCTACATTTACAGCTATTACATCGGCTGGTTCATCCTTGCGCTGGGGTGTCTGTCGGTGGCGCTGCTGCCGCAGATCACAGTCAAGGGCGGGGCCGATGGCCCGACAGCGGTTTTTACTGCGACCCGCCGACAGCCGCACGCTGCCTTTGAGCTGTTTGTGCTGGTGCTGGCCTGCGGAATGCTGTTCCGCCAGAGCCAGCTGATTTTGCCGCAGCTGAGTGTGCTGGGCTTTGCGGACAGCGAGTTCACCGACCGCCGCGCCGAGCGCGCCGAGGCCGAGCTGGTGTGCAGCTACCTGGCCTCCGATGACCGCGTCTTTTATGTCGGGCAGGGCGACAACGGCGAGGGCTGGTTCAGCGCCGTGTTCGACTTCTACCCGATTTTGGTGGACTATTCCGGCACCGTGACCACGGACCCCGACACCGGCGAAACCAAGATGATCGGCGGCGGCGGCGAGCTGGGTCTGCCCGAATTGCAGCCCAGCGAGGGCGTAAAAAACACCTACTACCACGGTTTTACGGCAGAGGAGCTGGACGCCATCGTGCGCGGCAACGGCTGCACGGTGCTGTATATCCAGACGCTGGATGATATTTTTGTGCAAAGCTACGCCGACCTGTTCACCGACAAGCTGGCGGCGGCCCAGAGCGACGAGACACTGCTCTACCGCGTGACCGATGCGGGCTTTGCCCCAATGCAGATGGAGGTGAGCGCCCCGTGAAAGCGATGAAAAACTGGTTTGCGCGGCGCGGGGCACTGCCCATCACCGCGTACCTGCTGGCGCTGGCCGCCTGGCTGGTGCTGGGCGCGGCTCACTTTGGCAGCGATGCGCTGGCGAAAGCCCAGGGCCGCCTGGCCGAGGAAACGATGGCCGTGACCGACTGGCAGCTGGTGGGGCTGACCCAAAATGAGGACGGCACGCTGACCACCGTGGACGGCGACCCGCAGATGATTTTGGAAAATGTCGATGGCCGCGTGGTGCGCACCATCAGCTACACCACGCAATTTGACGGCGAAGCGCGGGAAATGTGCCTGTACTACACCACAAAGGTCGGCGAAGATTACTCTGCCGACCGCCGGGTGTTTCCCCAGAGCGTGGGCGAGGGGCGGTACATCTACACGCTGCCCCGCACCAGCCTGGCCGCGCTGCGGCTGGACCCATGCAGCCCCGAGGAAAACAAGACCGTAACGCTGGCGGTGCGTGATATCACCTTAAACGCCGCCGACACGCTGCCCGCCGTGTGGCAGTATTTTGTGCCGACGTGGTACCAGGCGTTTTGCCTGGTGCTCTACCCGGCCTTGGCAGCCGCCGCCGTGAGCATGATTTTTGCGGTACTCAAAAAAGAAAAATAATTACGGAATGAGCAGATGTTTCACTTCGGGTGGGGCATCTGCTTTTTTGGTGGGGTAGAGAATGCAGGGGCCGCACATATGCGGCCCGCAGCTTTCCGGCAAACGACCGTATGCCTCCCACGTGCGGGCCGGGTATGCCCGGTCCCTACAATCTTTTTGGCAAAGCCTTTCATTTTGCACCGTCTTTTTCGATAATTTTGCACGAATCTGTTGCTTTTGGCATTTGTGTTATATTATAATAGTTAATGTATGGGAGAATGTGCTTTTTCGGGCGTTTTCTCCGGTCTTATGTATAGGTAAAGGGACCATGAGCGAAAAAGAAAAGATCCTGATAGCGGACGATTCCGCAATGAACCGCGCTATCCTGACGGAGATGCTGGGCGACGGTTACGAAATCCTTGAAACCGAGAACGGCCGCCAGGCGGTGTCCATCATGCAGACCAACGTCGACATTGACCTGCTGCTGCTGGATATCATGATGCCCGAAATGGACGGCTTTGATGTGTTGGCCATGATGAATAAATATCACTGGATCGACGATATCCCGGTCATTATGATCTCGGCCGAGAACGCATCCAGCTATGTGGAGCGTACCTACGATCTGGGCGCGACTGACTACATCAGCCGCCCGTTTGATATGGCCATCGTGCGCCGCCGCGTCATCAACACCCTGATGCTCTATGCCAAGCAGAAGCGCCTGGTGCGGCTGGTGGCCGAGCAGGTCTACGAAAAAGAAAAAAGCAACTCGACGATGATCAACATTCTCAGCCATATCGTCGAGTTCCGCAACGGCGAGAGCGGCCTGCACGTGCTGCACATCCAGACGGCGACCGACATCCTGCTGCGCACGCTGGTCCGGAAAACCGACAAATACAATCTGAACGCCGCCGATATCTCGCTGATCAGCACGGCGTCGGCGCTGCACGACATCGGCAAGATCAACATCCCAGCGTCGATTCTGAACAAGCCCGGCAAACTGACGAAGGAAGAGTTTGACACGATGAAGACCCACACCACCACCGGTGCGGAAATTCTCGACAAGCTCCCCTTCCAGCAGGAGTCGCCGCTGGTCAAGACAGCCTACGCCATCTGCCGCTGGCATCACGAGCGCTGGGACGGCCGCGGCTACCCTGACGGCCTGAAGGGTGAGGATATTCCCATTGCCGCGCAGGTCGTGGCAATGGCCGACGTCTACGACGCCCTGACGAGCGAGCGCTGCTACAAAAAAGCCTTTGGCCATGACAAGGCCATGGAGATGATTTTGAACGGCGAGTGCGGGCAGTTCAACCCGCTGCTGCTGGAATGCCTGACGGATGCGGGTGCGCGGCTGCACGCCGAGCTGAGCCTGGCCTCCTCCGGCGGAAGCCGCCGCAACTACCTGGCCGAGGCACAGCATATCTCGGAGGTGCTGCTGCACGAGAAATCGCTGCCCGGGCAGGATCACATCCTGCGCACGCTGTCCGTGCTGCGCACCAAAGCGAATTTCTTTGCCGAAAACGCCCGCTGTGTGCAGTTTGATTACAGCGAGGTCACCGGCCTGGTGCGGTTCTCGCCCTGGGCGGTGGAGCATATGCAGGTGCCGGAAGAGCTGCATCTGCCGGACGAAGCCGATCAATCCGGCTTTGCCATCGCGGATATTGATCGTATCCGTACCGCGCTGCGGGCCACGACAGTGGACCGCCCCCACGCCGAGCTTTCGATGCTGCTGCCCATTGACGGCGAGCTGCGCTGGCATCATGTGTCGCTCTGCGCCCTGTGGAGCGATGAGATACCGCCCCTGTACATCGGCGCGGTTGGCCAGGCCAACCCCGTGTAACAAAGGGCAGCGCAACGCCTGTGTCACTGCGGAATTTACCGCTGAAGAATAAAAGTGAAAATGAGAAAGGCAGAAATGATATGACGTTACAGGAATTTTATGCCCGCGTCGGCGGCGATTACAATGCCACCCTGAGCCGTCTGCCCAGCGAGGCCCTTGTGAAGAAGTTTATCCTGAAATACCCCGGCGACCCCAGCTTTGCCCAGCTGAAGGACGCGCTGGCCGCCCAGGATTGGGAGCTGGCTTTCCGCGCCAGCCACACACTGAAGGGCGTGGCCCAGAACTTAGGGATGGACCGCCTGTACAAGGCTGCCGCGGCCCTGTGCGACGCCGTGCGCGGCCCCAAGCCGCTGGAAGATGAGAGCCTTTGGCCGCCCGTCCTTGCTGCCCACGAGGAAGTGCTGGCGGCAATCCGCGAACTGTAAAGCCCCCCTTGCAGGTCGGCCCTGCAGAATACTATGTGCGGCGTCTCTGCCGCTGCACAGGAAACCGGAGTGCCCCTGCCATGTATAATAAAAAGGAGAACCTCCCCACTCTGCGGCGCACGGTCTGCTGCCTGCTGCTTACCAGTATGCTGTTGGCAGCGATGACACGCCCCGGCGCACCCTGCGCGTAGGCTTTTACACCTACACGGGCTACCATGTCATGGACGAGGACGGCCACCGCAGCGGCTATTCCTACGAGGTACTGCAGCGCATTGCCCAGCATGAGAATGTACAGTTTGAGTATCTGGCTTACGACTGTGATGCCAACGAGGCCGCCGATATGCTGGAGCGCGGCGAGACTGACCTGCTGCCCACGCTGCGCAAGACCGACGAGCGCGCCGAGCGCTTCGACTTCTCCAACGAGCCGATCTCCAATGTAGCCACAATGCTGACCGTCAAGGCTGGCAACCGCAGCATCGTGGCGGGCAACTATGATACGTTTGACGGCATGGTCGTCGGTATGAGCCGCAGCGGCAACGGCCGCAACGAGAGTTTCAAGGCCTACGCTGAGAAAAACGGCTTTACCTACACGCCGGTCTATTTTGACACCGATGAGGAACTTTCCGCCGCACTGCGCAGCGGCACCATTACGGCGGCAGTCTCCAACCGGATGCGCCAGACCTCCAACGAATGGGTCATCGACACCTTTGACAATGAGGACGTCTACATTGCCGTGCGCAAAGGCGATGCTTCGACCCTGCGGCTTGTCAACGACGCGTTGATCCGTATGGACCGTGACGACCCCACCTGGCGCACGACCCTGTTTGACAAGTACAACAAGAACATCCACACCAGCAACAAGCTCTACCTGACCGCTGCTGAGGAAAACTACATCACGGCCCACAATGCAGCGGACAAGGAGTTCACCGTGCTGGCCAACCCGGACCGCTACCCCTACTCCTATCTGGACAAGGACGGCAAGCTGACCGGCATCATGGTAGACCTCTTTAAGCTCGTGGCGGGCCGCGCCCGGCTGCACTACAAGTTCTTGACACCGGCTGACCGCACCGAGTACAAGCAGATTCTCAGTGACCGCGCGGCGGATTTTGTCATTGATTTGACCAGCGATTTTTCCACCGCCGAGGATTGCGGCTACAAACTGACGGACAGCTACCTCTCGGCGGAGTTTTCCTGGGTGTTGCTGCGCAGCCACGACGGCGACCTGCGCAGGGTGGCCGTGGCCTACAACTTCAACACCGGCGCGCTGGAGCTGCCCGGCCTGGACGACTGCGCCACCGTCGAGTACATGGACTCCTTCGATGACTGCCTGGCGGCGCTGCACAGCGGCGAAATTGACGCCTACTACACGTACACCTACCAGGCCGAGCGGACCGTCTTTGACGACAAAAAGAACGAGCTGCGGTCGATGCTCAGCGACGAGCGGCGCAGTTTTTGCATCGGTGTCAACCGCGATTACGACGTGCTGCTGCGCAGTGTGCTGAACAAGAGCGTAAACAGCCTGACCCGCGCCGAGGTCGTCTCCATCACCAACAAATATATCAACCTGGGCACGCAGAAATTCTCGCTGGTGCGCTTGGCGTACCAGTATCCGCCGGTCATTGTGCTGACCTACCTGTGCGTTGTCGCCGCGATCGTCTGCATCAGGCTGGTGCTGCGCAGCCGCCGTTTCCGCGCCGAGGCCGAGAAGGCCCTGCACAAGGCCGAGGAAGCCAGTGCTGCCAAGACGGAATTTTTGTCGAATATGTCCCACGATATCCGCACACCCATCAACGGCATTATGGGTATGCTGGACATTGCCGAGGAAAATTTTGACGATAAAGCACGTGTCAAGGACTGCATAGCCAAGATGCGCGGCGCGGCGTCCCACCTGCTCTCGCTGGTGAACGACGTGCTGGATATGTCCAAAATCGAATCCGGCAGTATGCAGATGCTCAACACCCCGTTTGATTTGCGGGTACTGCTGGATTCCTGCTGCGGCATTCTGGAAGGGCAGATCACCGAGCGAAACATGACGTTCACGAAGCAGATCGGCCCGTTCTGGCATCCCTACCTGGTGGGCAGTGAGCTGCACATCCGCCAGGTGCTCATCAACATTCTGTCCAACGCCGTCAAGTACACGCCCGACGGCGGCGAGATCAACTTCCGCGCCAGGGAGACGCTGTTTGAGGAAGGCCTTGTCCACCTGCGCATGGAGATCAAGGACAACGGCATCGGCATGAGCGAGGAGTTCATGCAGCACATCTTTGAGCCGTTCACCCAGGAACAGCGCACGAGCCGCACGACCTACAAGGGCACCGGCCTGGGCATGGCTATCACGAAAAAACTCGTTGACCAGATGCATGGCTCGCTGGATGTGGAGAGTGAACCTTGGAAGGGCTCGACCTTTATTTTACGGCTGTCGCTGCCGGTGGGCGAGCGCCCCGCCAACGCCCCTGACCCGATGGAGGAAAAGCGTGCGCCTGATTTGAAGGGCCTGCACCTGCTGCTGGCCGAGGACAATGAGCTGAACGCTGAGATCGCCGTGACGCTGTTGGAGGAACAGGGCGCGAAGATCACCGCTGTGACCAACGGCAAGGAGGCGCTGGAGGCCATCCAGAACGCCGCGCCCCGCACCTACGACGCGATTCTGATGGACGTGATGATGCCTGAGATGAACGGTTTGGAAGCTACCCGCTGCATCCGCGCGTTTGAGGGCAAAGGCCCCGACGAGGGCACGCCTATCATTGCCATGACGGCCAACGTCTTTGCCGACGATGTAAAGGCCTGCTTGGATGCGGGCATGAACAGCCACGTAGGTAAGCCGCTGGACATGAAGATCCTGATGGCCGAAATTTTGAAGTACACGAACCGCACCCGCTCGATTTGCTGAAGAATCTAAAGTAAAACCCGCTTTTTTCAAATTAGATTAAGAAAATGTGCCCGCCATATTGCAAAAACTATTTTTTCGGATGTATAATAGGAAGGATAGTTTTTGTGGTATGGCGGGTGCTTTTGTGTGCCCCCGAACATGGAGGGTGAATTATGGCAACGAAGTATATTTTTGTGACCGGCGGCGTTGTGTCGGGCTTAGGCAAGGGCATCACAGCGGCCAGCCTGGGCCGTCTGCTCAAGACCCGCGGGCTGAAGGTGGCCAGCCAGAAGCTGGATCCCTACATCAATGTGGACCCCGGCACGATGAGCCCCTTGCAGCACGGCGAGGTGTTCGTGACGGACGACGGCACCGAGACCGACCTGGACTTGGGCCATTATGAGCGTTTTATCGATGAAAACCTGAACAAATACTCCAACCTGACCACCGGCAAAGTCTACTGGAACGTCCTGAACAAGGAGCGGCAGGGCGCCTACCTGGGCCAGACCGTGCAGATCATCCCCCACATCACCAACGAGATCAAGAGCTACATTTATAACCTGGCCAAGAGCACCGAGGCCGATGTCGTTATCACCGAGATCGGCGGTACCACCGGCGATATCGAGAGCCAGCCCTTCCTGGAGGCCATCCGCCAGGTCGGCCTGGAGCAGGGCCCCGAGAACTGCTGCTACATCCATGTCGTGCTGGTACCCTACATTTCCGGCTCCGACGAGTACAAATCCAAACCGGCACAGCATTCCTGCAAGGAGCTGCAGGGCATGGGCATCGCGCCGAACATCATCGTCCTGCGCGCCGACGGCCCTGTGGGCAACGACATCAAGCGCAAGATCAGTATGTTCTGCAACGTGCGCCCCGACTGCGTCATTGAGAACCTGACGATGCCGAGCCTGTACGAGTGCCCCCTGATGCTGGAAACCGCCGGCCTGACCAACGTAGTGGCACGTCAGCTGCACCTGCAGACCCCGCCCACCGACCTGACCGAGTGGAAAGAGCTTATCAGCCGCATTGCGACCCGCAGCAAAACCTGCACCATCGCGCTGGTGGGCAAGTATGTCAAGCTGCACGACGCCTACCTGAGCGTCATGGAGAGCCTGTACCATGCGGGCTTTGAGAATGAGAGCAAGGTCAACATCAAGTGGGTGGACAGTGAGCACCTGGTAGATCAGAACTGCTGCGCCGAGGAACTGAGCGACGCCGACGGTATCATCGTACCGGGCGGCTTCGGCGACCGCGGCATTGAGGGCATGATCCAGGCTGCCCAGTACGCGCGGGAGAACCATGTTCCCTACTTTGGCATCTGCCTGGGTATGCAGATCATGGTCATGGAGTACGCCCGCAATGTGCTGGGCTACGCCGACGCCAATTCCAGCGAGTTTACGCCCGAGGGCCATCATAACGTCATTGACCTGATGCCGGATCAGCAGGGTGTCGAGACGAAGGGCGGCACGATGCGCCTGGGCAAGTACCCCTGCACCATCACCCCGGGCACCAGGATGGCCGAGTGCTACGGCACGCTGAACATCGACGAGCGCCATCGCCACCGCTATGAGTTCAACAACGAGTTCCGCGCCGAGTTTGAGGAAAAGGGCCTGGTCATTGCAGGCACCAGCCCGGACGGCCGCCTGGTCGAGGCTGTCGAGATTCCGGGCCGTGACTTCCACCTGGGTGCCCAGTTCCACCCCGAGTTCAAGAGCCGCCCGAACCGCGCCCACCCGCTGTTCAAGGGCTTCATCGCCGCCGCGCTGAAGTACCAGAGCGAGCACACCCCAACCGACCATCCCATGTCGCTGGGGGAATAAAATTGTAATAATAGAGCCTTCCCCCGAGGGGGAAGGCTTTTTGCTGCCCATCAATTTACAACTCTTTCACATTTTCCCCGCAATATCCCCTGCCTTCGATTCGTACTGTTATATAGAGCAGGCTCACACGAAAAAACCGCCAATATCCTGTCAAAAAACCGCATATTTCTTGTGCGGATTTTCGCTTGTTTTATGCGCCCCTGGCGGCGTATAATGGTACATCATCGAAAGGGTGTAAATCTATGCGTAACTGGTGTTCGCGCCATCCGGTCTGGTTCATGGCGCTCTATGCTTTGTTTTACTTAACGTTTTTCTCGCTGCTGGAACACACCGTCCTGACGCCGGACCTGTGGGTCCACTGCCGGTTGGACGATGTGATTCCTTTCTGCAAATATGCCATTGTACCGTATCTTTTGTGGTTCCCGTGGATTCCGTTCACGCTGTTCTACCTGCTGTACAAGGCCCCGCGGGAGGATTTCTGGCGGCTGTGCGTGCCGCTCTTCACCGGCATGACGATGGCGCTTTTGTTCTACGTCATCGTGCCCAACGGCCTGGCGCTGCGCCCGCATTTTGTGCCGGGCAACGACATTTTCGCGCAGCTGGTGCGGATGATCTACCGCAGCGACACGCCGATGAACGTCTGTCCGTCCATCCATGTCTTCAACTCGGTCACGCTGATGCTGGCCTACTACCGCAGTGCGGTTTTTGACGCCCCGCGCCGCCGCTGGATGCGCCCCGCCGCCATGGTGCTGTGTATGTCCATCACGCTTTCCACGATGCTGCTCAAACAGCACAGCGTTATTGACGTGGTGTTCGGCCTGCTGCTGGCCTTGGCGCTGGACTATGGTGCCACGGTCTTGCAGAGCGAGGACGTCGGGCACAGGCGTCTGCCGGAGAGGTTATAAAAAACAAAAGCCTCCCTTGTTAAAGGGAGGTGCCGAGCGTAAGCGAGGTGGAGGGATTCCTGCGGCGGCACGGCAAGCGTGCACACTCCCGCAAGGTCGCAGCAATCCCCCAGTCCGCTCACGCGGACAGCCCCCTTTAACAAGGGGGCCTTTTTATTTACAGCGCATACACCAATATTCCCACAAGGATCATCGCCAGCGCAATGATTTTCTTGGGGTTCATCTTCTCATGGAAGATCGTCACACCGAAGATCGTGACGTAGATATACCCGGTCGCTTCCAGCACCGGGCCGACGTTCAGCGGCACACCCTTGTAGGCCAGCATCGTCAGCAGCGTGCAGCCCACAAACAGGCCGTAACCCAGAATCACACGCCAGTCGGTGTACTCAGCCAGGACGGACTTGTGCTCCCGCAGGGCGGCCTTTTTCAAAAGCACCTGTGAGACCGAGGATAAAAACGTGCTGCACAGATACAGCAGCACGTAGGGCAGCTGTGCCTGGTTCATTGGCCGCCCTCCCCTTCGTTATCGGCACGCACAAACAGCACGATGCCGCAGATAATAATGACCGCGCCGATGACCTGCCGCGGCGTGACGGCCTCGCCAAAGACGGCCAGGCCCAGCAGGATCCCCCACACGACGGTGACGGCCTTGTTGGCGTAGGCGGTCGTCAGCGGCAGATGCTTGATGACCTGCTGCCAGCCCACCGCATAGGCGACCAGCGCCAGCAGCATCAGGCCGTACAGCACGATGAACGCCGCGCTCAAAAACGGCTGCTGCACGGCCAGCTTGCTGCACACGCTGCTGCCCGCATAGATACCCAAAATAATATGCAGCAGCAAGAACCACTTTGCCTGCTTCATGCGTTGTCCCCCTCATGCCGGATGACCTCGCGCTCGACGTACTGGGGGGCGGCGTTGGCACACATATAGATGCGGCCGACGTACTCACCCATGATGCCCAGCACGACCAGAATCATGCCGCCCAGCAGCAGCAGCAGCGCCGTGGTGGACGCCCAGCCGATGGGTGCGCCTGTGCTGGTGAAGTGGCTGACGATAATATAGATCAGATACAAAAAGCCTGCCGCCGCAAACAGTGTGCCAAAGTAGGTGGCAATGCGCAGCGGCTTGACGGAAAACGACGTAAAGCCGTTCATCCAGAGATTCAGCAGTTTGCTTAAGGTATAACCGCTGCGGCCTTCCTCGCGGGCGCGGTGGTGTACCGGCACGTTGCAGATATGCTTGGTGGAGCGCAGCACCAGCCCGATGACATAGGGGTAGCAGTGCTCATAGCGCAGCATCTCGTCCACCACAAAACGGCGGGCGGCAAAGTAGCTGTTGACCACCAGCTCCGGCGGCTTGCCCAGCATGATCTCGGTCATTTTGCTGTTGACCCAGCTGCCAAAGTTGCGCCAGCCCGCCTGGCGTTTGCTGTCATAGCTGGCGTAGACGACGTCGTAGCCCGCGTCAATTTTTTCCAGCAGCTTGCCCACCTCGTCGGCAGGGGTCTGGCCGTCGTCGTCCAGGCAGACGACGATATCACCGCTGCACTTGTGGAAGCCCGCCATCAACGCGGCATGCTGGCCGAAGTTTTTCGCCAGATCCACGCCCAGCACATGGGGGTCCGCCGCCACCAGGCTGCGGATGGTGCCAATGGTATTATCAGGCGAGCAGTCATTGACGAGGATGACCTCGTAGTCATACTGGGGCATCGTCTGCATTGTGGTGGCAATTTCCGCCACCACGCCGCCCACCGTATGCTGGGAGCGGTAGCAGGGAATCACATAAGAAATTTTCTGCATAGCTGTGTACATCCTCTCAACTGCGCTTATAAACGACCAGATCCTCGGTGGAGACAAGCTCCTGCCAGTTTTCGGCCAGCAGGCGTTCCTCCACGCGGGTGCCGTGGCCGCACATGACATAGCGGGAATAGATCGGGTTTTCGGCATCCCACAGGTAGCTGTTTTTGTCAAATTCAATGCCCATGCCGTCCGGCACGGCGTAGAGGTAGCCGTGGAACACGCCGTCGTCGTAGGTGTAGGCCAGCGTGTTGTCCCAGGGATCGGCACCGGCGGCCTGCACATCGGCAGCCAGGGCGTCCTCGACCACAGTCATCTGGGCGGCCATGACCTCATTCATTTCCGGCTGGCTGCCACGCTCAAAGTTCATGGGCAGCAGCAGGACGACCAGAATCGGCAGCCAGACCACCGCAGGGGCGGCGTCCTCCACAACAATAGCCCCCAGCAGCAGAATAGCAAGCAGCATCATGTGGCGCGGGTCGATGTTATACATCGTCAGCAGCACCAGCGCAATGGCGGCGCTGCAAAACAAGGCACAGGCTTTCAGCACCACCGGGCGGCCCTTGCGCTTATCCCAAAGCAGGCAGCCCACCGCCGCCAGCACGACCACCAGGAAGGTGACGCAGCCGCCGCCGATGTAAGTTTTGCCGCCCTTGATGGTGGGCCAGATATCGTAGAGCCAGGCGTTGCCCAACAGGGCCGTTGCGCGGATCCACTCATAGCGAATCGCCGCGATGGGGTGGCCCTGCAGCAGCAACTGCACGCCGTCAAAATCCATGCCGCCGTCACTGAAATAGGGCGCGGCCAGCTTAGCCATCGCAAAGAGCGAGACGCCGAACCCCGCCGCTGCCGTGACAAAGCAGGCGCTGCGGCGCCGTTTGTTCTGCCACACCGCCGTCAGCGGGAACACCCAGAACAGCAGCGCGTAGGGGCGGAAGATTGTTTCCACCGCGCAGGCCGCTGCGCAGACGGCGAGCCAGCCGGTCTTATCGGTGCGGTGCAGCGCCGCAGCACTGCCCACGATGAGAAACGCCAGCATATAGTGCATGGCCTCCGACGCGCCGCTGATGCAGGAGCGGATGGGCATGGCAATGGCAAACAAACCGGCGCAGAGCACAATGCACTGCCACCAGTTCAGCTTAGCACTGCGGGCAAACGCCGCAATGCCCAGCGTGATAAACAGCAGGTTGCACCACAGCACCACGTTGACGCTGCTGCCGAACAGAAAGCCCGGCAGCGCGTAGGCCCAGATGAGCAGCGGCCCCCAGGTGCCATAGCGGCCAATGTCCGCCGTGCCCTCCTGGTAGCCAAAGTACCCCTGCGGGCCGCCGTGGGTGATGACGCTGACGACCTGGCGATTATAAAGCACTTCGTCGTTGTTCATCGTGGTGGGCAGCCAGATTTTGTTCAGCGGGGTGCGGCTGGTCAGGAAGTAAAATCCCGCAAGGAACACGACTGCCCCCAACACGCAGAGCAGCGCATTGGGGGTCTTTTCGAGAAACGTTTTGACTTTTTGCATCGGTTTTGCTTTCATCATTCCTTCTCCGCCAGGCGGGCCATAAACACAACGTCCCGGTATTGGCCGTCCAGCAGCTCCATATCGCGGAAGATGCCTTCCTGCACAAAACCGGCCTTTTCATAGCTGCGGCGGGCGGCGGTGTTTTCGGCCAGCACGCGCAGACTGATACGGTGCAGATGCAGCCCCGCAAAGCCGAAATCGGTGAACAGGCGGGCCGTCTCGGTGCCCAGACCCTTGCCGCGGGCACTCTCCTCGCCGATGAAGATGCCGTACTCGGCGCTGCGGTTGTGGGGGTCGATATCGCGGTAATAGACCGAGCCGACCGGCTTGCCGTCGGCCTTATCCACAATGATATACTGCACGACCTGGCCGGTGGCAACCTTCGTTGCCAGCCAACTGCGGTGCATTTCCGGCGTGAAGGTCTGGCGGAAGATGAAGTTCTGCACCACAGACGGCGTGTTGCGCCACTTGACGATCAAATCGGTATCGGCATCCGTGATGGGCCGCAGCGTCACCGCCGCGCCGTCCAGGATGGGAAGTTGGGGTGTGTTCATAAAGTCTCACCTATTTTTACATTCTGCTGCCATGTAGGGGCCGCACATCTGCGGCCCGCAGCGCGGTGGAAAACGGCCGTCTGCCTTACACGTGAGGGCCGGGCATGCCCGGCCCCTACATGGTGCGCATATAAATCATGCACTTCTCACTCTGATAAATCGCCTGCCACCCTTCGGCGTCCAATCGGGCGGCGGTGGGGGTGTCGGCGGCAGTCATCACATAGCGGGAATAAATTTCGTGGTTCGGGTCGGTCAGGTAGGCGGCCTCGTCAAACTGGATGCCCATGCCGTCGGGCACGCCGTAGAGCAGGCCGCAGTGTACCGGGTCGCCGAAGGCGTAGGCCACCGTGTTGTCCCAGGGGGCGTCGCTGTCGGCGCGGTAATGGGTCAGCACGGTTTCCACCTGCTGGACCTCGGCGTCCCACTCGGCGCTGTAATGGGGCATCGTGTAGCCGTCGGCCAGGTTCACCACACCCAGCAGCGCCAGCGCGGCCGCAGCCAGCGCCGTGCCGCCCGTCGGGCGGGCATCTTCCACCAGCAGGCTTGCCAGCAGCAGCACGTCCAGCACCAGCGTGTGGCGCGAGCCCTCGCCGGGGCGATACATCAGCATCAGCGCCAGAAAAACGATGACCGCCGTGGCAGCGGCGCAGCCCTTCCAGAAGATGGGCCGCCCGCGCCGGGCATCCACAGCCAGGCAGACAACTACGACGGCCAGCAGCGCGAACAGCAACAGGTAATACCCACCGGTGCGGTTTGCAAAATCCGACGCCATTGCGGCAAAAACCGTCTGCATTGCACCGATGAGCTTGCGGGCCATATCCTTGGCCGCTTCTAACAGGTGGCCGTGGGCGGCCTCCTGCAAAGCGCCCATATCGACGTTTGTGAAGAAATAGGGCGCATAAAATTTGGACATCAACACCAGCGTGCCGCCCAGCGACACAGCCCCGCCCACAACGCAAACCGCGACGCGGCGGCGGTCGCGCCAGGCCAGCGCCAACGGGTAGAGCCAGAGCACGGCCTCATAAGGGCGCACAAGGGTCGCCACAGCACACAGGGCGCAGAGTACGCCCCAGGCGGCGCGGTTCCGGTCCCGCCGGGCCAGGATGCCGCACCCCAACACGGCCAGCACCAGCGCATAGTGCAGCGGTTCCTGCATGGCGGAGAACACATACCGGATCGGTGTGTTCATGGCCGCCAACGCCAGCGCAAACACGACCTGGCGTTTCCAGCTCAGCCGCGCGGCCAAGGCGAAAAACGTCCAACCTGCCGCGACGAACAGCAGGTTGCACCAGAGGAACGCATTTTGCCCGCGCAGCAGCAGCCCGGGCAGCGCGTAGACGAAGAACACCGCCGGGCCCCAGGCCGCGTAGGTGCCCACTTCGGCGTGGGACTCGTTGAAGCCGAAGTATCCCTGCGGTGCGCCGTACCGCACAGCGGCGGCCAGCTGCTTGCTGTAAATGACCTCGTCGCTCCAAGAGCTGGTGGGCAGGAAAATCTGCGTGACCGGCACTTTGTAGACGGCCCACTCGTACACCAGCAGAAATACCAGCGCCGCAGCCGCCGTGCAGGCCGCCTGCGCCCAGCCGGGCAGGCGTTTACTGTGCATAGAACTCCAAAACTTTCGCAATGACCTTCTCGCGGTCGGCGTCGGTCAGGCCGTAGTACATCGGCAGGCGGACCAGGCGCTCACTCTCGGCGGTGGTGTAGACGTCCTCGCCGTCGAAACGGCCGAACTTCTCGCCCGCCGGGGCGGAGTGCAGCGGGATATAATGGAACACTGCCAGGATGTCATTGGCCTTCAAATGGCGGATGAACGCGGTGCGCTCCTCAAGATTCTTGCACTTGAGGTAGAACATATGCGCGTTGTGGACGCAGCCCTCGGGGATGGTGGGCAGCTCGACCTTGCCCGCGTCGGCCAGCGGCTTGAAGGCCGCATAGTAGGCGTTCCAGGTCGCCATACGGTTGTCGTTGATCTCATCTGCATGGAGCAGCTGCGGCCACAGGTAGGCCGCATTCAACTCGCTGGGCAGGTAGCTGTCGCCAAAATCGACCCAGGTGTACTTGTCCACCTGGCCGCGGAAGAACTTGGCGCGGTTGGTGCCTTTTTCGCGCAGGATCTCCGCGCGCTCGTTGTAGTCAGGATTGTTGATGACCAGCGCACCGCCCTCGCCCATCGAGTAGTTTTTCGTCTCGTGGAAGGAGTAGCAGCCGAAATCACCGATGGTGCCCAGCGCCTTGCCCTTGTAGCTGCTCATAACGCCCTGGGCCGCATCCTCGACGACCTTGAGGTTATGGCGGCGGGCAATGTCCATGATGGTGTCCATCTCGCAGGCAACACCGGCGTAGTGGACGGCCACGATAACCTTGGTCTTGTCGGTGATGGCCTGCTCGATTTTCTTCTCGTCAATGTTCATCGTGTCGGGGCGCACGTCCACAAAGACGAGCTTGGCCCCGGCCAGCACGGCGGAAGTAGCGGTGCTGGAGAAGGTGAAGCTGGGCAGAATGACCTCGTCGCCGGGCTGGATGTCGCACAGCAGCATGGCCATGTCCAGCGCAGTGGTGCCACTGGTGGTCAGCAGCACCTTCTGGGCGTGGAAACGCTCTTCCAGCCAGGCATTGCACTGTTTGGTGAAAGCGCCGTCGCCGCAGATCTTGTGCGAGTCGATCGCCTGTTTGACATATTCGAGTTCATCGCCCACGCAGGGGGGCACGTTAAAAGGGATCATGAGTAAAGCCTTCTTTCCGTCTGAATTTTTATAATCGTGTTTAGTATAACACAGTTTGCGGTATTTGTCACTTTATCGCGGAACGGATTTGCGGAAAATCGCCTTATTTTTTTACGCGGGCGTCGTTGTAGGCGCGGATCATGCTGGCGGCGAACCAAAGCATGACGACACTGAACGCCACAAAGGCCACGGCAGCGACGGTGGCAGCGGGCGGCAGAAAATGCGCCACGGTGTAGACGGCCAGCGGCACAGCGGCGACAAGCGGCATTTTGCTGGCCGCCTTGCCGCACAGCCGCAGCAGCACCAGCGCCGCGCCCCAGAACAGCCACAGGTCCACCGCACGCAGCGCCGGTTCCAGCCAGACCCACGCGCCGCCGCTCTGTGCGCCGCTTAAAATCAATTCCAGCACCAGCCCCGCCGCACCGAACACGATGGGCAGTTTGGCCTCGCCCGCCAGCAGCAGGTAGCCGACCAGCGCCAGCACAGTGAGGGAGACTTCCTGAATGGCGGCGGCCTCCGGCACGGCGAGCAAGGCCCGCCCCGCCGCCGCCACCCCGATAAGCAGGTAAGCCAATGCGGTTTTGTTGCGTTTATCCATGGTGGAACTCCTGACGGTTTATTATACGCTTTTATCTGCGCCGCTTTGCAGGGGCCGCATAGGTACGGTCCCTGCACGGATGCAATAACAAATTTATTATACCGCTTTTATAAATCCCTTGCAAGGTTTGTCGGCGGGGCGTATAATGAGAATGTTTATACACGGAAACGTGCGAATCGTGTATAAATCTACATAGAGAAGTGAGGTTTTTGGAATGGAGTTTTCCCATCGTCTGGAACTGTTCGGCCCGGAGATTTTTGCTGCGCTCAACGATAAAAAGGTCGCGCTGGAAGCCGAAGGGCGTCACCTGTACAATTTAAGCGTCGGCACGCCGGATTTTGCCCCCGCCGACCACCTGAAGCAGGCGCTCATCGACGCCGCGCAGGACAACGAAAACTGGAAGTACAGCCTGCGGGATATTCCCGAGATGCTGAACGCCGTCTGCGGTTACTACCAGCGCCGTTTCAACGTGGACACCATCACGCCGGACAAGGTCATGAGCTTTTCCGGCAGCCAGGACGGCATCGGCCATCTGGGCCTGGCGCTGTGCAATGACGGCGATTTGGTTTTGCTGCCCGACCCCTGCTACCCTGTCTTTATGACCGGCTCCCGCCTGGGCGGTGCCGAGCCGTGGTACTATAAACTGACGAAGGAAAACCACTTTTTGCCCGACGTCTCCGCCATCCCCGAGGATGTTGCCCACAAGGCAAAGTTCATGCTGGTCAGCCTGCCCGCCAACCCGGTGGGCAGCGTCGGCACGCCGGAGCTCTACGCCGAGATCGTCGCTTTCTGCCGTAAGTACGACATTTTGCTCGTGCATGACAACGCATACAGCGATATCATCTTTGACGGTGCCCACGGCGGCAGCATCTTCAACACGCCGGGGGCCGAGGAATGCGCGGTGGAGTTCTTCTCCCTGAGCAAGAGCTTCAACGTGACCGGCGCGCGCATTTCGTTCCTGGTCGGGCGCCCCGATGTGATTGCCGCCTGTAAAAAACTGCGCACCCAAATCGATTTTGGTATGTTCCTGCCCATCCAGAAAGTTGCCGTCGCAGCCTTGACCGGCCCGCTGGACGGCGTGCAGCGCCAGTGCGGCGAGTACCAGCGCCGCCGCGACGCCCTGTGCGGCGGTCTGCGCAGCATCGGCTGGGATGTGCCCAACAGCCACGGCAGTATGTTTGTCTGGGCGCCGGTGCCCGCAGGGTACAAGACGAGCATGGAGTTCTGCCTGGCCCTCATCGATAAGGCTGGCGTTATCTGCACGCCGGGTTCCAGCTTTGGTCCCAGCGGCGAAGGCTACGTGCGTTTTGCCCTGACCATGCCGGTGGAAAAGATTGGCGAGGCTGTGAACGCTATCAAGGAAAGCGGAATCCTGTAAATAAACAAAAGCACCGTCGACCCAAGCCGAGTCGACGGTGTTTTTTCGTTTTGAACAAATCAGAAATTACTGTGCATTATCCCGCAAGGCTGCACGCATTTCCTTCTGGATGGCCGGGGTCGTTTCGACCTTCTGCATCAGGGCAGCCAGCAGCTCAGGCAGCTGCTTTGCGGGCAGCTGCTCCGCCACAACAGACGCCAAATACTCTGCATGGGTCATAGCCGGTTCAAAGGTACGAGCATACGTTTTGCCACTGCGCACAAAGCCCACTTCACGCAGAACACCCTTTTCCATCAGGCTGTTCAGCATGGAAAAAATGGAGCGTTCCTTCCACTTGCGGTCAACACAGGTGGAGACAACTTCCGTCTGGGCCATGGCGTGGTCAGCCTGCCAGAAAATTTCCATAATCTGTTGTTCGCTTTTTGTCAGATGCACGTTTCTATACCTCTCTCAACAAATATCTACGCTTTAATAGTATAGGTTCGTGAGATAAATGTCAATGGTTTTTGGGAAATTTCTTCAAAAAAGTTTATGTTATATTGTAACATTTTAACAAGCCTAACACATTTCCTCTGTATTTTTGTAGATTTCCAGTTTTTGGGCCTAGATTCGACGTTTCGCGTACTGTGGCATATGCGTGGCAAACCGCGCCGCACCATGCCACACTTTTGCCGCATTTCCGTTTTTTGCTGTAAGCCGCTCCAATTCAACTCTACTGGTTAAGTGGTTCAGCACCCTGCCTTCCACTGCTCCTGCAAGTGCTTTAAGGCATGTTTTTCAATGCGGGAAACATTCCGCCGCGCCTATTGTAAACGATTGGCCCTAAGAAATCGCTTCCAACTCACGGAAGCGGAATTTGATGATGATTTGTTTGTCTTCGGTCAGTTCCACGCGCTCGATGAGGCTGACCAGAAGCTCCCGGCTGGTGTAGGCAGAATCCAAAAACTGCTGCACCAGCTCTCTTGCTCGGTCTTCTGTGCTGACCGGGCTTTCTTTTTGTGATTCCAGCTCTTTCAGCTTCTCTTCCAGAGAAGTTCTGTCCATCTTCACTCGCTGATAGATGCGCTCGAAATCCGCTTCGGCAAGAAGTCCGGTCAGCCGATCCATATACATCTTATCCAGGTTGGCAGTCAGACTGTCGATCTTATTCTGAATGGACTGGATTTCTGCTTCATGGTTTTCCGCCTTGCAGGCTTTCTCTACTGCATCGGCAGCAATTGGCTGAAGCTTATTTGGATCAAGATAGGCTTCACAGACTTCTCTGACTTTAGCCAGAACTGCTTCGGTAACGACCTGCTCTTTGATGGAGTGGCAGGAACAGACACCTGCTTTGGTGAAACGCTGGTAGGTTCGACACACGAAAAACAGTCGATCTTCACCGGATACCGGCGGACGATTTAGCACCGCCATTGGATAACCGCACTCATGGCAGAAAATCAAGCCTTTTAATAAGAAGTCATAGGTTCTGCTTCGGGTGTGCCTGCGGCTGTTGACCAGCATCCGCACCTTCTGAAAGGTTTCTTTGTCAATCAGCGGCTCGTGGGTGTTTTCAACTACAACCCAGTTTTCCCGATCTTGTTTCAGACATTTCTTGGACTTGTAGCTGATTTTCACCGTTCGTCCTTGAACCATATTGCCCAGGTAGGTTTCGTTCTGCAGCATTTCAGAAATGCGTTCGCTGGACCAAAGTCCGGCATAAGGACCTTTGCGTCCCATATTCCAGCCACAGTAAGTTGCAGGCGTCGGAACACCTTCTTCGTTGAGAGTCGTCGCAATCTTTCGGCAGCTCATACCATCCAATGCCATGGCGAAGATTCTGCGCACCACAGGAGCCACTTCCTCGTCGATGACAATTTCGTTTTTCTCCGTCGGATGCATCTTATAGCCATACATGGGCTTGCCGCCAATGAACTGACCTTTCCGCTGTTTATCCCGCTTGACGGATTTGATCTTCTTGGAAATGTCTTTGGCATACATATCGTTCATAATGGCACGGAACGGGGTAATGTCATTGGCGGTGGATTCTACACCGGTGTCAATACCGTCCAACAACGAAATGTAGCGCACTCTCTTTTCGGGGAAGTATCTCTCCATATAATGACCGGTCATGATATAGTCACGGCCCAGACGGGATAGGTCTTTGGTGATAACCATGTTGACCTTCTTGGCTTCGATATCCTCAATCATGCGCTGAAAGTCAGGGCGGTCAAAACTGGTACCGCTCCAACCATCATCGACATAGGTATCGTAAACGGAAAGGCGATGCTGCTGAACAAATTCATTGAGCAGGGATTTCTGGTTGGTTACACTTTGGGATGGTCCTTCGGTCTCATCCTCCTTTGATAAACGGATGTACAATGCGACATGGTAATCCATAGGGTTGCTTATTTCTAAGTACATAGTTTCCTCCTTGAAATAAGCGACCACTCATCGCAAACATTATACAACGGGTTTCTCAGATGTCGCAAGGATGCGGACAAGATAAAGCCGAAAAGACTCCTCCAGCAACTCAGCGAGGCTCTTTTCGGCTTCGGTATATATGCAGTGCACAACAGGCAAGGTTTGTTTCATACGTTCTACCTCCTTTGTTCATCGTATGTAAAGGGGCAAATTTTCTTGCCTGTCCATGTTGTGAAATTGATTGAAGTTTGCTGGAGCCGATTTTGGCTCCAGCTTTATTTTTGTCTGACGGTTGTGGTTGAGCGCTTACAGTGTTTAGAAAAAAATTCCTCTATACCAAGTTCTGTGTTGGTGTAGAGGGATTGCCTATTTAACTAAGTGACGTTGACTATGGCCTCGACTGGCTTCTTGCAGCTCGTTGTTACTGCGGCTTTCGGATCTCCCTACTCTCCGTCTGCAAAACCTCCCCGAGTAGGAACAAGAACTTTCCTCCCATGTAACCGCCACATGATATTGTCAATATCACTTCCTACTGCCAAGCGCGTAGTGGTCTCTCACCACTTAGTTGTTGCCCATGCCTGGCACACTACGCCAGAAACCCGGCTCATACTTGACGTATAGCCGGGTTTCTTGAGAGGCTAATATCAATGACTGTTTTATAGATTGTGACCAAGTTTGTCATTACCTATATTTCAGAAGTTCCAGCATACTATGTTTATTTAGCTTGAACTATCACTTCTCCCTGACAATGAAGCAACTGAATCTCTAGTGTGCCTGGGATTCGCTGCGCAAATTGCGCTGGCTCTCCATCAATAGTAACGGAGTAGTCCGAATATTCCTCATTCATCACGGCTAGAAGTAAGCCTCCCACTCGACTGGTTTTATACCGAATTCTAGCGCTGGAATAATCGTTAGAAAAGTGCCACTCCTCTAACCAGGTGTCAAACCCAACCGTTACGTTACCCGGCTTATAGTACGAATGATACCACACCACAAGTGGAGAGGATAAGCCACTGAACTGATGGAACCATCCTCCACGCTCACTTTCGATTTGGATCAGTTCAAAGGTGTTATAGCTGAAATCCGTCTCTTGGCTCCAGGCGTGCAAGGCTGTTTTGGCAATTTTCTCTGCAAATTCCCCATATCCCAAATCCAGCATGGATTTCCAAAGGAAATACTGATACGGAAGCCACACACTTCCGTTCCAGTATCCATTGTCATAGTAATATCCAGCACTCTGGTCCACAGTAGATATACCTACCGGGGTAAACAGCTCTTGCTGACTTGTCAGGTGTGCAAGTAGCCGCTGGGTCTGCTCCGGGGTTGTGACCCCCGCAATCAGCGGGGTAACGCCGTCTACACCCTTGTTATAGTTTTCTCCCGTTTCCGTTCTCAGAATACCTGCAGCGTAGAGATTTCCGTCATGTACCACATAGCCGAAATATCCGCTTTCCTCGTCCCAGGCATGGTTGACAATGGCATCTCCCACCTGCTTTGCGTCATCGGCATATTGCTGGACATCCTGCTCGTACCCAAAATACTCCGCAATAGCCTTCATGAATTTTGCGATGCGCACCAGATGCACGCTGCTGCAAAGGGGAGCCACAGAATGCTCCAACTTCTGCTTATGCAGTTCCACCTGGGCCGGATAGTCGTCCATGCCGCTGGCGTTGTAGAAGTAATCGTACACAGTAAGCAGGCCGCTCTTATACCGGGCGGTTGTAGACCCCTCGCTTTTCCCAGCGAAAAACTGATAATACCTCCGGAGCATGGGATAGTACTGCTTGAGCCGGGCTTTGCCCTCTGGCGGCAGCTTCTGTAGCAGTTCGTAGAACAGATAAAATTGTGTGGGCACCATAGATCCGTGGAACAAAAAGGCAAAATCCTGGTTGTCTTTTTCTGACAAGTAGGTATCCAGCACATATTCCGCTTTTTGCGTGGAATACTCCAGCATACCAATCCCGATCATTCCGGAATCCCATGTATAGAGACTGTCCCACCGCTTTCCCGGGGTGTAGTGGATAATCTGACAACCGTGCCTGCAAATGGGGTAGACCACATTTGAGAATATGGCCGATTTCATCAGCCGAACAGCAAAGGCAAAGGGCTCTCCCGCCCGGTTGCAGCATTTTTGCTGCTGTTCCACATAAAGCAGCCGCTTTTTCTCCAGCTGTTCCTGAGTATACTGAGCACCAGTGCTGCTGACATATAAATACTCTGTCTTTGAAGTGTTAGGCGCAAGGAAGATCGCCTCCACCACATTGATGTGATAAAAGCCATCATCCGAGTGCTTCTGCTGAAACGAGTTGGAGAAGCTTCGGGTCAAGTCGTCATAGGTGTGGTCGGAGTTACTCATTCTTGTAACCAAGGCATCCTCAATGCAGCCGGAATGCAAGGTTCTCTTGCGTACGCGGGGATTGAAAATAGTCAGGCCAATCTCTTTCTCGTGATAATGATAGCGGTATTTTGTAGTGTGTCCAGTTTCTTCTATATCCGGAATGACATTTCGCTTTGTCTGCGTCACGGTTATTTCGTGGATATCCTCCCGCTCCACAATACAGAAAAAGTCCAGCTTCACTCCATTTCCGTTGGTACCTTTGGATACCAGATCCAACTGAAACACGCCTGGCTCCAGCTGCCCCAATTCCAGGAAGGCTATTCTGGTTGTGCTTGTTTTTTCAAAAGTAATGTCTCCGTATGCAGTGGCAAATACCACATTCTCGGACTCATTCACCGTCTGGTAACGCACACACAGTACTCCATTCCGGTACTGATTCTTAATCTCCCGCTGAAATGAGATTGTGTCATCAGAATCACCGCCAAAAGCCTTCAGCTTCAGGTGGGCAGCCATGAATGCATAGAAGGTTTCCCCCACGCCCACACCGTCCACAAAGTCTTTCTGTTGTACTTCCCCTTTTTTCAATCCATCCGGATTGAGTCGGTCCCACGGTCTCTTTCTGGCAAATTGCAGGTTCTGGTAGTCGATGGCCTTCCAGTAATCATGCTTTTCGGGCAGCACAGGGGTGTTGACAGTTATCTGTGGGTATTCAATGGCTGAAAGTAGATTGAGCAGGCAATTTTGCGGTCGGTCCGTGTGGTTGTGATACTCCACCCGGACGCCCCAGGTCTCCTCATCCTGTTCAAAAAATTCCACATCCGCATACAACTGATCCTTCCAAATCAGCTCATACCGATATTGGAAATATCGCCCCTCCGGGTCCGCCTGCCAGGGATGATAATTGGACGGCACCGTAACATTGGGCGCTGGCACTGAGCTATTGGCATAGGTGGGATATATCACCAGGTCAAATCTGGCACCGGGAATCGCGCTCTCCTTCATCACACGTGAGAGCCCCATGTATTTCTTGGAATACGGTCCCCATACCGGCATCTGTTTTTGCTTCTCAATATCCATATATCCACATTCCTTTCTTGGGCGGCTTGGCTGACGGAGAAGAAACCGGCGCATAGCATAACGCCATAACTTGGCTAAATATCGTTATACGTGCGCCGATTTTATCCAACGTTTTATTCTTTTGTCTGCTTCAGTTGCAGTTTAGCGATTTGATCTTCAATCTCAATCATCTTTTTGCCAGTAAGCGGGTAGAACTTCATGGCGATTACGGAGATAATCCAGCCAGCAATGGGCATGCCGTTGTACAGTATCATAGTAACAAAAAACAACTCCGGGGTCAAGGAGTCAGTTACCCCTTCTTTTTGTACCCGCAGTCGCAGTAGGGTCCGCCGGAGGCAAGGGTATACTGCCGCACAAAATTTGTCACACCGCCCGCTTCGCTCATGGTGTAGTCCAGATGGCACAAAGCGGGGGTCAGGTCGTACAGTCCCAGCTCCTTCATCAGCACACAGATGCCGCATTTGGTAAAGCGTCCCTCGTAGCCGCTGCCATCCGGGTATTCGTAAAACTCCATGTTCCACGAATAGGGGTTGCGGTCGGCGGCTTGCAGGGCGGCAGTGGCTTTCATAGCGGCAATATCCTTTGCGGTGAACTTGCTTTTTCCGCTTTTGCAGCAGAACCACTGCATGGGCTTTGTCATCATGGATCTTGCGTAGTAATCCGTTAGCCTGTCCACCTCCGGGCGCTGCGGCATGGAGAGGATGAACGCGCCGAGCATTGCGCAGTTGACGATGTTCATCTTGAAGCGGTCCGCTTTTTCAAACTCCGGCAGCCTGCGGATGATCTGCCGGTATTGCGGCTTTGCCTTTTTCGTGATGGCTTTTGCGGTAGCTGCATCATAGCCCAGCACAGTGGTCAGCTGCTTTTGAAAGGAGCCGACAAACAGCGCCCACATCCCCATGGGCATACCCATGTATTTCATTGCAGATACCTCCCGGCTTCCGCTTCCAGTGCCTGCCACACCGGGTAGGCTGCGCCGTTCGCATCGAAAAATTTCTTGAGATCCCTGTTCAGCGCACTCATTTCATCGATGGCGTTCATGGCGTGGTCGGAGGCGCAGAGCTTGCCCAGCGAGGTGGCGCACATCAACTTGAAAAAGCGCAGACAGGTCTTGCGGTATTTCTCCCCTTCAAAGTCCGCATCCTCTTTGGGCAGAATGGCGTGCCCAGCATTTCTGATGGCGCGGTATCCCTCGATGTTGGCGTCCAGCACACGGTTCAGGTACGCGGTATCTCCCCTGAGCTTTTTCAGGTCGCCGTCTGTCTTATAGCAGGCGAAGGCCGCCGGCATCACGAACGCGGCATGGCAGAGCAGATAGTCTTCCATGTTCGGCTCGTAAACAACCTTATATTTTGTGCCGTGGAAGATGCGCCCAATCAGCTGTTTATTGGAGGATGCACCCGACAGCTGTCCGATGGTGATCTTTTTCAGGTCGATGGAGACCACCCGGGCAGCCTCCCGATGCCCCGCAGAAAGCGCAAAGGCAAACAGGACGTTCTTCCCCGGCAGCGCCGCCGCCAGTGCCCTCGCCTGCACATTGTTTCCCACAAAAACGATGTTCTTCGTCCGGTTCGCCCGCAGCGTGTCCAGAACGGAATCCAGTTGTGTATAGCGCAGGACCACAAAGATCACATCGTACATTGCATCCGGTGCAAGTTCAGTCACCACCGGAATGCGGCTGACCGAGGTGCGGAGCGAAAATTTGTCCTTGATCCGCAGGCCGTTCTGCTTGATCTCCGCAGCCCAGTTTCCCCGCGCAAGCAGAGTGACATCCTTTCCGGCGCGCAGCAGATTTCTTGCCAGATTGCACCCCAGAACGCCTGCACCATATACCAGAATTTTCATAGCTTGCCTCCAAATCCGATCTTTACGATCTGCATTTTCATCCCGTTGTCCCCGCCCTTGGCGAGAAACCGGAAAAAGCCGCTGACGGAAGGGTCTTTCAAATCGTTGTACCCCAGCATATAGCCCTTGCTGGATACTTGCAAACGGCTGTCCCACTCGCCAATCTCCTTGGGAGCATCCGAAACCGCGAAATACGCCCCCACATCCTTGATTTTTGCCGTCCTGAGCCACGTTTTGGCAATCATCTTCACCGCCGTCCGATTGGCAGCATCAAAGACCAGCACCCCACCGGGGAAAGCATCCGCCATCCCCTGCACCAGCGCCCTGACCTGCTCCGTCAGGAAGTAATAGAACACCCCGGAGGCAAAGAACACCGCCCCGCCGGAGGCATCGATCTTGTCAAACCATGCGGGGTCTTTCAGGTCGCAGGGGATGTTTTGCTCCCGCTCCCCGGCAGGCAGAAGCTTCTGCCGCAAGGCGATCACATCGGGGAAGTCCAGATTGTAGATTTTACAGCTGCCGTTGTCGCAGGCTCTACCGGTGTTATCCAGCCCGCAGCCGAGGTTGACCACCGCTGCGCTGGGATGGGTTTTCAGATAATTCCGTACCTCCCACGCAAGGTCATTCTGCCGCATGGCGACCTCCAGCGCACCGAAACGCTGCATCAGGCTGCGGGAATTTTTCTCTGCCTCCGAAAAGTCATAGTCGATTTCATCCATCAGACGCACCGCTGTTTCGTCCCGGTAAAGGTTCGGATACAGCTCTGTGCACAGCTTCCGGGAATACAGCGGAAGAATCAGCGTTTCCTGCACGGTGTTTTTCTCAATTTTGTATTTCATGGGTTCCTCCTTAGTGAATAAAAACCATCATAATTGCGGCCAGCACCGCCGCTATGACCGCCATGCCTACCGTACCAAAAAGCCACTTTTTCTGCTTGTCTTTTGCGGTGATGTAGGGTTTCAAATCTTCTGTTCCGGGAATCGTCCATGCGTTCGTGTGCCCCACCCAGTAGCCATCGATCAAAAAGCGGTCAATGAGATTCATAACGGACAAGATGACGAGCAGCTGCCAGAAGCCCGCCGCAAAGCCGTGCGCACCGTTTATCCCATAGACACAAACCAGCACATAGCCAATAGAGCCGGGAACGCAGACGGCTTTGAAAAGTAGAGAATTGCGCTTGATTTTCTCGTGTGTTGTAAGTCCCAGCGTCACGCACCGCTGCTGCACCGCCGGGCTGTAAAGATGCACCATCCCAACAGCCCCTTTGCAGATGCCCACAGCGCAGACAAGCGCCAGCAGCGCCCCCAGTCCAAGGCCCTCCAGAATCGTTTGCAAAACCATCCCTGTTCTCCTCATTCTGCTTTCCGGCAGACGAACCATGCCATGCTCTTCACGGTTCCCAGTGTTACGGCTGCGTACCGTTTTTCCAGCCGTTTTTTCAAACTGACGGTCGTTTCGTAGGGCGGCGTGAAAAATCCTGTCTTTTCATAAATGTGCCGGACGAACCAGTCCGTCCGCTTGTGCTCGCCCATCACATAAAAGCATCCGCAGAATGTCCCGCCGGGTCTCAAGACCCGGAAAAGCCCCCGATAAGTGGCCTCCTTGTCCGGGAAAGCGTGAAAGCCGTTCAGCGACAAAACGATGTCAAAGGTACCATCTTCATAGGGAAGCGCACCCACATCGCCCTGCCGGAAGGTCACATTTTTCAAGTGCAAGCGCTCTGCCTTGATCTCCTCATTTCCGCGCCGTGATGCAGAGCCAACTTTTCTTTTTGTGTATCTGCACATCGTGAAAGCCTGCCTGCTCCAGATACGCCTTTAATTCAATATCTTTGTAGATGGT
>NZ_DBMDDV010000014.1:0-66102 GCF_057431175.1 Gemmiger sp.
AGCAGCCGGGAATGTATTGAGCAGGTCCTGACACAGTGCAAAATCCGGGAGTTGTTTGACTGTATCGTCAGCGGTCACGAATTTACCCACAGCAAGCCGGATCCTGAAATTTACCGTTTCACCATGGACAAGCTGAAACGCAGGCCGGAGGAGTGCCTGATCGTGGAGGACTCCACCTACGGTGTGCAGGCAGGTACGGCGGCGGGCGGCGTTGTGGCTGCCCTGCGTGACGAAAGATTCCCGTTTGACCAGCGTGCGGCGCAGCTGCATATCGACAGCCTTGCCGAGCTGCCTGCGCTGGCGGCGTGCGGCGGAAAAAGGATACGCGCAGCCTTCTTTGATGTGGACGGCACCCTGATTACCGTGGGCGGGCATCGGATGCCGCCCAGTGTAGCCCCGGCACTGCAGGCTTTACAGCGCAGCGGCGTGCAGGTATTTCTGTGTACCGGCCGCCATGCGTTGGAAATCGCGGAAGAAAACATGCTGCCCGGGATCACGGTTGACGGTGCTGTTTATATGAACGGCCAGCTCTGTGAGCTGCAGGGTCAGATCGTGCGGGAAACACCCATTCCCGCCGGGGATTTGTCGGCATTGAAGCAGTTTTTGCAGAAAAAGAACTGCAGCTGCATCTTTCTTGAAAAAGACAGGATGTACGCCAACTGTGTGGATTCCCGCATGGAGGTCGAGCAGGCAAAAATCGGCACCGCCGTGCCGGCTGTGCGTGACATCTCCGATTTGGAAAACCGCCGCATATATCAGGTCATCCCCTTCGTGAACGAGGAGGAGGAAGAAGAACTGCTGCGGCAGATGCCCCATTGCCGGACAAAGCGCTGGGGGGATGCTGTGGTGGATCTGATGAGCCGAACCGGCGGCAAGGAAAACGGCATCCGTGCCCTGTGTGCGGCAATCGGTATCACACCGGAGGAAACCATTGCCTTTGGAGATGCCGAAAACGATTTGGAAATGCTGCAGCTAGCCGGTATCGGCGTGGCAATGGGCAATGCCCTGCCGCAGGTGCGCGCCTGTGCCGATATGGTCACAGACACCGTGGAAAATGACGGCATCGCCCATGCACTCCGAAAATTAAAACTGATTGGATAAATGCAAAACGAGGAGCGCTTTCCCGCAAGAGAAGCTCCTCGTTTTCCAAAAAAGGGGCAGTGTTCTATGATGAAAGAAAAAGCGCAGACCCTTGTAACGGATCAGCTGTATAATCTGGTCGCAGGGTTTCTGTATGCCCTGAGCATCTGCTATTTTGCCAAGGGCGCCGACTTTGCACCCGGCGGGCTGTCGGGTCTGGCCTTGTTGGGCAACTATCTGTGGGGGTTCCCCATCGGCATCACAACGCTGGTGCTGAATGTGCCCCTGGTTCTGCTTGGTTTCCGCTTTGTGGGACGCGCCTTTCTGGGAAAAACGGTCATCAGTATGCTGTGGTGTACCTTTTTTCAGGATGTTGTCTTTGCAGACCAGCCCGGCTACGGCGGCGATCCGCTGCTGGCGGCACTGTTTGCGGGTATCACATGGGGCGGCGCGTTGGCGCTTTTGTATATGCGGGGATCGTCCAGCGGCGGCACCGATTTTTTGACGATGTCGATCAAGGTGCTGCGCCCGCATCTGTCGGTCGGTGTTGTGACCGGTGCGATAGACCTTGTGGTCATCCTGTTGGGGTGGCCTGTGTTTGGTTCTGTCGATGCCGTTTTGTACGGTCTTGTCACAACGGCGGTCACATCGCTGGTTATCGATAAAATCATGTACGGCAGCAATGCCGGCAAAATGCTGACGATCATCACTACCAAGGGGCAGGAAATTGCGGACGAAATTTCCCGCCAATGTGAGCGCGGCTCAACGATGGTCAAAGCGGTGGGCACATACACCGGCACGGAGCGGCAGATGCTGCTCTGCGTCTGTGCCAGACCGCAGGTGTACCGCATCCGGGTGGCGGCTTACCGCATTGACCCCGGCTGTATGGTCATGGTGACAGAAACCGGCGAGGTCTACGGCGAAGGCTTCATCGACCCCGGCAAGACAGCATCGTTTTTGTAAAGGCTGCTGCCGCACACGAAAAGAAAGGAAAGATTTGTTATGAATCCTATTACGCCTGCCGAACTGGCAGCTTATTTTGACCACACCCAGCTGCGCGCTTATGCGCAGCGCAAGGATTTTGAAAAGCTCTGTGCAGAGGCTCGTGAGTACGGCTTTGCCATGGTGGCCATCAACCCGGCTCCGGTTTCTCTGTGCAAGGAACTGTTGGCGGGAACATCGGTCCATGTAGGGGCAGCGATTGGTTTCCCCTTGGGGCAGAGTACGCCCCAGGTCAAGAAATATGAAGCCGTAGATGCGATCGCCAATGGCGCGGATGAAATAGATTATGTCATCAACATTACGCAGCTGAAAGAGAAAAACTACGATTTCATTGAGCATGAGATGGCCGGCATTGTAGAAGAATGCCGCCGTGCAGGGGCGATCTCGAAGGTGATCTTTGAGAACTGCTACCTGACCGAGGAGGAAAAGCGTGCACTGTGTTCCATCGCGCGGGAGGTCCGCCCGGATTTCATAAAGACGTCTACGGGCTTTGGCACCGGCGGCGCAACCTTTGAGGATGTGGCGCTGATGAAAAAATGCGTCGGCGATGAGGTAAAGATCAAGGCGGCCGGCGGCATCCGCACTTTGGATACCGCTTTGCGTATGATCGAGCTTGGCGTATCCCGCATCGGCTCCACAGCCAGCGTCAGCATTGTAGAAGAACTGAAACACCGGTTATAAAAAGCGCCGGGGATGATCGGAACGGTCTGAACTGCAGAAAGCAAATAAGCACCACTAAGTTTAACTTGGTGGTGCTTATTGTTTTATTGGCTTTCTTTTTTGGTTTTATAACATTCTGTAATGTGATCCGGCAGCGTCATATTTTTCAGGTGATACCGCGTAAGTACTTTGCAGCAATCGTCAAGGCCTGGAACAGCCGGTTTCCCAGCTGAAACAGGAACATTTCTAACTCCCAGAACCAGAAAAGCCCCGGCCTTTTCTGGCCGAGGCTTGATGGTTGCGGAGCAGAATGTGATCTGTTCGCTTCCGCTGACAGGGAGGGCAATCCATAGCTTAGGGTTCCACCCGCACCGTCAGGCGGGAGGCGTGCAATCCACCGTGGTATACCCGGTTATGGGCCACCACGGTCCGGGCGGAAGCAAAACCTTCCCGGGTGTTGCTGTTGGGGAAGATGAAATTCTTGGCGCTAGAGGTGACGGTCACCCGGATGCGGTGGCCTTTCCGGAAGCAATTGGACAACTTGGTGGTGCGGATCTTCAGGCAGACGATCTCACCTTCCTGCAAAAACTCCGACCGGGCAAAGCCATTACGGTATCGGGCGCTGAGCAGGCCATCCGCCAGTTTGATGGACCGGCCGTTCTCATCCACGTCGGTAACACGCACCACAAAGTCGGTATCCGGCGCGTCAGAAGAAATATACAACTCCGCCGTCATATCACCGGTCAGAACCAGATTTTCCTTCAGCACAGGGGAGGTGTAGCACAGCAGGTCCTGACGCAGTTCCTCCCGGGTGTAGTCCTCTGGCACTTCGATCTCGTTCTCCGACATATCGATGATGTGCTGGGACGGATTTTCGGGGTCATAGGCGTAACCGTCGCAGTTCTCCCGCTCCGGCTTGGCAAAAGTCAGCCGCCCGTCCCCGGCAGAGGTGTTGGCATGGCCGTCACTATCCAGATACAGGTGGGTGACCCGGGTCTCGGGCACTGGCCAGTTTTCGGCGGTCTTCCATACCTCCTGGCCCAGGGTGTAGTATTCTACCGGGGCAGTCTGGTCGATGCCGTTGTCCACTTCCTTGAGGTGATGCTCAAACCATCGGAAATACAGCCAGTCCAGATCAAAGCGCAGCGCCTGGCTGCCGAAGGATACCCCGTGCATGTCGTACTTACTATTGCCGCTGTGCTGCCAGGGTCCCAGAATGACCTTGCGCATGCCCCGAGGGAAGTCATGGACCAGTTCCAGGGCTTCGGTGGTACCCATGCCGTTGTCGTCAAACCAGCCGGACTGAATCAGCGCCGGGATCTGCGCCCCGACGGAGCGTTCCTGCCAGTTGGACATACGCCAGAAATCGTTGTAGTCACTGGGTTCCAGCCACCGTGTGATGAAGGGCACATCGTACCCCAGAGCCTTTTTCGGCAGGTCGGTCAGGGGGCGGATGTTCAGCACTTTCTCCCAGTCATCGCGTTCCATCAGCTCAGGGTGGAAGGTTTTCTGAGACACCGCAAAGGCCCAGGCCAGCATGCCCGAGGTGAAAGACCCACCCCGGCGGGGCAGATCCACAAAGGAACTGCCTGCGCAGACTACGCTGATCAGAGCTTTCAGGTGGGGGTTGCCGCTGGCAGCGGCCGCCCACTGTACATAACCCAGGTAGGACCCGCCCACCATACCGATGCGTCCGCTGCACCATGGCTGGGCGGCAATCCAGTTCAGAGTATCGTCGCCGTCCTCCACCTCGTGGTAGTTGGGCAGCCATTCGCCTTCACTGGCGTTTCGGCCGCGCACATCCTGTACTACCACCGCGTAGCCGCGCTGGACGTAACGGTAGTATACCTCACAGCCGTCCTCTTTGCCGTAGGGGGTGCGTACCAGCACTGCGGGCACCGGGGTACTGCAGTTTTTAGGCAGGTATACGTCGGTGGAAAGATGTACCCCGTCCCGCATGGGCACTGGGAAGGTCTGCGCATGTTCTACCGGGAACAACTGTTCCTCCGGCCAGGTCGAGCGCCACAGGCGCAGGATGGTCTCCTCCTCGGCACCGGGTTCCACCAGCACCGTGACCATCTCCCGGGCAGGGCAGGTGACGGCGATCAGCCGCCCTTCTTTTATCTGTTTGTTGTTGGGGAATTTTACATCCCGCTGCAGGTAGCTGCAGCCGTCTTCGCTGGTGTAGCGCTCACCGCACAGGGAAACTTCCCCGGTGCCATGCAGCCCCGACTCGTAATGGGACAGGTTCTGCCCCAGGGCGGCAAAGTCTATCTTCACAAAGAAACGGTAAAAATCCCGGTCCTGTTCAGTCAGGTCCTGCCAGTCCAGCAGCACGCCGGTATGCACGTCCAGTTTCTGGATCTGGGGTGTGCCGTCGCCCAGCCGCAGTCTGCCGTACAGGATGCCTGAAACATATAAGTCAAAATTACGCATTTCCGTTTCTCCCGTTTTCCGTTTAGGCGCCGATGAAAGCACGGATGGCATAGGCTACACCGATGCCCACATAGTTGCCCAGGGCACCGGCCAGTACGCCCATGAGCAAGCCGATGTTGATAAGGATCTTCCACTGGGCGCTGGAGGCGATGAGGGCGGCGGTGGGGCCATCTGAGATACAGCCCACGATGGACAGCAGCACATACTCAAAACGGACTTTCAGCAGCCGGGTGATGAGCAGGTGCAGCAGAATGGAACAGGCGATGACACAGAAGCAGAACAGGGTGATGTAGAAGGTAGATCCGAAGAACTGCTTCAGGTCCACCGCAAAGCCGATGGTCACCAGGAACAGCACCGCTATGAAAAGGCCCAGGTCAAAGTTGCCGCGCAGCTTGCGGACGGCCGGCACCTGTGCCAGGATGATGGAGAAGGTGGTGATGAGCAGGATGCGGCCTGCACTGCGGAACCCTTCTCCGAATACCATCGAGGAGATGCTGGTGGCAGCCCACACGGTGCCAAAGCCGATGGCCAGCAACCAGGCGATTTCCTGGATGGACCATTCCTTGGAGGTCATCAGTTCCTCGTGGTTGCCATCCCCCAGCAGCTCCGACTCGCTCATATCATAGGGCCACAGCTTTTTCAGCCATTTGGAACTCTTGTACAGGGCGGGGGTAGCAAACATCAGGATCAGCGTGGGGATGCCCACCACATAGTCGGCGGCATTGGCCGAGGCGATGGTGTTCTTGCTGGCATCCAGGCCTACAGCGATGGCGGTCAGGTTGGAACTGCCGCCGGTGTAGGTGCCCACGAACATACCGGCCACCTTCCAGCCCTCGTCGATTTTGTTGGCGAACAGTACGCCGAACACCAAAGCTGCCACGCAGACGCTGAATATGGCCGAGGCCAACGCAATGATCGGTTCCTTGGATAATTTGCGCATCTGTTTCAGGTCCAGGCTCAGCAGGCAGATGGAAACGGACAACGGCACACAGTAGCCGCTGATGGCATCATAGGTAGGGCTGGAGGTAGGCACGATCCGCAGGTTGGACATCACGATGCCCATGACGATAACCGTCAGGGCCGGACCCAGTGTTTTGAACACCTTGAACCGCTGCAGCCAGAATCCCAGTGCAACCGTGGCGACCATAATGAACAGGAGCGCGCCTTCGGAGGAAAAAATCGTATTCGCCATAATATACCTTTCTATACCTCTCTGCGGGGTCCCGCTTAAAAATCAATATCGATGCCAAGGCCCGGTTTGTCGGACAGGGTGTAGACGCCGCCATTCACGGCAAAACCGCCGGGCATACCCATCTCGGGGTCCACGGCGTACATAAAGCTGTCGCAGTCCGCCTCGGTGATGTTCTGCTTGGCGGCAACCAGACTCACACCGGCAGCAATGGCCACCTTGGTCTCCAGCATGCAGCCCACCATGCACTGTACATGGTTTGCCTCGGCAATGGCGTTGATCTTTTCCGCCGGGTACAGGCCGCCGCACTTCATCAGTTTGATGTTGATAATGTCTGCAGCATCGATCTTGCAGGCCTTTGCTGCGTCGATGGGGGTGTGGACCGACTCATCCAGCATGACCTGCAAGTCCACCTTGGAACGCACAAAGCGCATACCGTCCAGATCCCAGCTGGGCAGGCACTGTTCCACCGCTTCCACGCCCACCTCTTCAAAGGCTTTCAGGGTGCGCACCGCATCGCTGACAGTGTAACCCTGGTTGGCGTCCACACGCAGGCGGATGTTGGGGCCCACCGCCTGACGGATCAGGGTCAATGCCTGGATATCCTCGATCGGGTTGATGCCGGCCTTGATTTTCAGAATGGTGAAGCCATCCTTTTCCACCCGTTCCCGGGCTTCGGCGGCCATGGCTTCCGGTGTGTCAATGCCCACCGTCATGTCCGTGATGATCTGGTTCACGCTGCCGCCCAGCACCTTGTACAGAGGCTGACCCATCAGTTTGCCCTTGATATCGTACAGGGCAATATCCACCGCAGCCTTTGCCGAGGTGTTGCCTGACAGCAGGCGGTCCATCATCCTGTGGATGCCCTCAACGTCCAGCGGATCCATGCCGATCAATCCGGTGCGGAACAGTTTCAGCGCTTCCAAAACGGTGGCTGCGCTCTCGCCGGTCACCGGTTCAAAGGGCGCGGCCTCACCGATGCCCCACAGACCTTCGTCGGTGGAGATCTTCACCAGCACATTCAGCGAATGATCCTGTACCGCAAAAGCAATACGGAAGGGCTTTTTCATGGGGATACGGATGGTTTCTACCTTTACATCTGTGATTTTCATGGGGTTCCTCCTGCACAATAATTTTTATAAAATTTACAATTTTTTTATAAATTTTACTATTTCTAAAATTTTTGTCAAGAGCTTTTCTGCTTTTTTCACATTTTTCAGAGCACTTTATGGGATAAGCAAGAAATTATCTGATTTTCTTTGTAAAAAATTTTATAAATATCGAATATTTTCTTGCTTATTTACGTACAGGGCATTTTGTGATATACTGTAAATAAATCTTTTTACGAAAAAGCGGGAGGTCTTATGCTGGGCGAACAGGTTCGAAATATCCGGAAAAAGCGGGGAATCACCCTCAAGGAACTGGCCGAAAAGACTGGTTTGTCCATCGGGTATATCTCCCAAATCGAGCGCAATCTCACCGACCCGTCCCTGTCCACCCTGCGCAAACTCAGCGCCGCTCTGGACATCCCCACCTATCTGTTTATGGGAGGTGAGAGCAGCACTGGCCTGACAACCCGTCAGGCGGATATGATGATCCTCTCCCAGCCCAATTCCAATATACGGTATCATCTGCTTACGCCCATGCCCAACGGAGATTTTGTACCTCAGTCGTTGGTCATACGCTTTGAGCTGGAACCCCACTGCAAAGACGGCGACCTGCCGGTGATCCATCCCAGTGAGGAAATCCTGCTGCTGGAACAGGGGCAGCTGGATGTACTGGTGGAGTCCGAGACTACCCGCCTGAACGCCGGAGACACCACTGTGGTGCAGTCCAACCTGCCCCACATCGTTTCCAACCCCGGGGATACCACAGCGGTGGGGCTGGCTGTGTTCACCCCTGCCATTTGGTTCCCCAACAACCGGCGCAGTTTTAACCGCGGTGGTGAAACCTGAATCTTCACACCGGCTTGGCGCAGCAGCGCGTTTTCCGGGAAGGTTTTTCACAGACAAACGGGCACGGGCGAGCAATGCTCGCCCCTACAAGAGTTTTTTTGCAGCCTGAAAAAAAAATTGCAAGCCGACGATCTGCCGGCTTGCAATTTTTTTATCCCCGCAGAGGGGCTTTTTCGCCGTTCCCTGCCCTTTACTGCCCGGCCAGCGCGATCTGCTCGCGGGTGATGGGCAGCTCATAGAACCGCTTGTGGGTGGCGTGGTAGATCGCATCGGCCACGGCGGGCAGCGGGGTGTTGATGACCACCTCGCCGATGCTCTTGGCACCGAAGGGGCCGGTGCCCTCGTAGCTGCTCTCAAATACGACATGGATATGCCCGATGTCGTTGCGCGCCGGGATCTTGTACTGCATCAGCGAGTTTTCCTGCGGCATGCCGCGGTCATCGTAGGTGACATTCTCGGTCAGCGCCATACCGATGCCCTGCAGGATGCCGCCCTCGGCCTGCACCCGCGCAAGGTTCGGGTTGACCGGTGTGCCGCAGTCAACGGCCGCCTCATAGCGGATGACCTGCGCCTCACCGGTCTCCAGATCGACCTCGACCTCGGCCGCGCCCACCATGAACGGCGGGGGCGAGATCTCCGAGCTGTGGGTCACAACTGCCTCCAGCGCCGTATTGCTGCCGCACTGGGAGGCTGCGGCGATCTGCGCCAGCGTGGCGCGCTGCGTGCCGTCCTCGCTTGTCACAGCATCGCCCGCAAAGACGACCGCGCGCTCGTCAAGGCCCAGCAGCCCCGCACCGACCTGACAGATCTTCTGCTTGAGCTGCTCGGCGCACTGCTCAACCGCCTTGCCGGTGACATAGGTCGTGCTGGATGCGTAGGAGCCGGAATCGTAGGGCGAGGAATCGGTGTCCGCGCCGAGGACCGTCACATTGTCGAGCGGGCACTCCAACACCTCGGCGGCGATCTGCGCCAGAATCGTGTCGCAGCCGGTGCCCATGTCGGCCGCACCGATCGAGAGGGTATAGAACCCGTCATCGTTGATCTTCAGGCTGGCGCTGCCCACATCCACACTCGTGATGCCGGAACCCTGCATCGCCATGCCCATGCCCACGGCGCGCACCTTGCCGTTACCCATGTCGCGCACGGGGTATTTTTCGTCCCAGCCGATGTTGTCATGCACGGCCTGCAGGCAGCGGTCCAGCGCGCAGCTGGTGTTGACCTGCCCGTAGTAGGCGGGCATCACATCGCCCTCATGGACGATGTTGCGCTGGCGGATCACAAACGGGTCGATGCCCAGCTTGTCGGCCAGCTCATTGACGGCGGACTCCACCGCAAACAGGCCCTGAGTCGCACCGTAGCCGCGGTAAGCGCCCGCGGACATGTGGTTCGTGTAGACGACATCGCTGACAAAGCGGAATGCCTCGGCCTTGCCGTAGAGCGGGATGGATTTGTGGCCGGACAGGCCCACCGTTGTAGGCCCATGCTCGCCATAAGCACCGGTGTTGGACAGGGTGTAGAGGTCGATGCCCCTGACGATGCCGTCCTTTGTCGCACCAAGGCGGACATGCAGCTCCATCTCATGGCGCGGGGTGGAGGCGATCTGGCTCTCGTACCGGCTGAAGATGATCTTGCTGGGCTTTTTGGTTTTCCATGTCACAAAGGCGGGGTAGACCTCGCAGACCGAGGTCTGCTTGGCGCCGAAGCCGCCGCCGATGCGGGGCTTGGCCACCCGGATCATCGACTTGGGGATGTGCAGCGCATTGGCCAGGATCCGGCGGCAGTGGAAAACGATCTGGGTCGAGCTGAGGACATTCAGCCGCCCGTAGGCATCTATGCTGCAGTAGGTGCGGAAGGTCTCCATCATGGCCTGCTGGCAGGCGCGGGTGTGGTATGTATGGTCGATGACGACATCGCACCCCGCCAGCACCGCCTCAATATCGCCCGCCCCGCTCTCATCGTGGGCGCAGAGGTTGCGCTTGTTGTCGGCCCCGACCGGTGCCAGCGACTCCCAGTTTTCCTCCGGGTGGACAAGGATGGGGTTGTCCAGCGCCGTGTGGTAGTCCAGCACGGCGGGCAGGACCTCATACCGGACCTTGATGAGCTTCATCGCCTTATCGACGCATTTTTCATCCTTGCCGGCCAAAATTGCGACAACATCCCCCGCAAAGCGGACATGGCGGTCGATGACAAGCCGGTCATAGGGGCTCGGCTCGGGGTAGGTCTGGCCCGCCTGAGTGTAGCGGCGGCCCTGCTGGTCCACATCCTTCCATGTGTAGATCGCCTCGATGCCCGGCACCAGCAGGGCACGGCTCGTGTCGATCTCCTGCACGATAGCGTTGGCATGGGGGGAGCGCAGCAGCTTTACGATCAGGCAGTCCTGCGGGATGACATCATCCATGTAGACGGGCTGGCCGGTCACAAGCTGCATGGCGTCCTTTTTGCGCATGGATTGGTTCACGGTTTTCATTGGGCAGCCTCCTTCCCCTTTTTCCACGCTAAAAAGTTCAAAATGCCCCGCAGCTGGCCCTCATAGCCGGAGCAGCGGCAGAGGTTGCCGGCCAGATACTCCTTGATTTCATCCTCGCCGGGGTCGGGGTTTTCCCGGAAAAGCGCCAGCGCGTTCATAATAAAGCCCGGGTTGCAGAAGCCGCACTGCTCCGCACCCTGATCGGCGATAAAGGTGCCGAACTCGGCAGCCTCCTCCTGCAGCCCCTCCAGCGTGGTGACGCTGCGGCCGTTGACCCGCGCCGCCAGCACCGAGCAGGACAGCACCGGCTTTTCATCGAGAAAGACCGTGCAAAGGCCGCAGTTGGCGGTCTCGCAGCCGCGCTTGACGCTCTTGCATCCGAGGCTGCGCACAAGGTCCAGCAGCACGGTGTCAGCCGCGATTTCGGCGGTGACTTTTTTATGATTTAAGGTAAATGTGATCTGCATGGTATACCTCCGTCAATTTTCCAACGCGGCCACGGCACGCCGGACCAGCACGCCGGTCAGGTGGGTGCGGTACTCGGCACTGCCGCGCAGGTTGCTGCCGGTCTTGACGGCTGCCTGCACGGCGGCGGGCATCTGCGCCGGGTCGCAGTCCGGCGTGACAAGCACGGCCTTCATCGGGCGCGCGCCGATGGCAAAGCGGTACTGCCCCTGCGCCGTGCGGGCGGCCGCACAGGTCAGGATCGGGAAATCGGTCTGGGTCGCGCGCACCGACTGGTACTGCACCTTCAGCCCCGGCGTCTTGCGCAGGCAGATGTGGGTCAGAATATCGCGGTCATAGGGCATCGCGGCAAACTGCGCCAGCGGCATCCGACCCGCCCTGTACAGCTCGACCTCACAGTCCAGCGCCAAAAACAGCGTCAGCACATCGGAAAAGCCGAACCGGCCATAGATGCTGCCGCCCACCGTGGCGCAGTTGCGGAACTGCACGCCGACAATGTGGCGCACAGCCTCCCGCACAGCCCCCGCGGTGTAGGCATTCAGGGCGGCGTTCGTTTCCAGATCGCGCAGCGTTGCCATAGCGCCGATGATGATCTCGGTGTCAGTCTCCTCGATCGTATCCAGCCCCAAGGCCGACAGGTCGATGGCCGTGCCGACATTGATCTTTTCCATCTTGAGCCAGAGCATACCGCCCAGCACGCGGTTGGGCTTTTTCTGGTTCAGCTGCCATGCCTCCTCCAGCGTGGCGGGGCGGGCATATTCGCGTATCGTCATCATGGGTCAATCTCCGTTTTTTCTGTTTTGGGCGAAAAAATCACACTTTTCGTGGATAGGTACTTTTATTCTACCATAAAATCTGGTATAATACCGTTGTTGTTTTAAAAATACAACGATATTTTTTATTGTATGAGGGAAAAAGATCCATGAAAATGACCAAAATGACCGCCCTGCTGCTGGCCACCGCCATGGCGCTGACCGCCTGCGGCAGCACCGCCGCCGTAAGCAGCGAGGCCGCCGCCTCCGCCGCTGCACCCGAGGTCACCGCCAGCCCCGAGGAGGCTGCCGCTGCACCCGCCGCCGAGACCGCCGTCACCTACCCGCTGACCGTCACCGACCAGCTGGGCCGCGAGGTCACCATCGAGACCGAGCCCAAGACGCTGGCCAGCGGCTACTACATCTCCACCAGCCTGCTCATCGCCCTCGGCGTGCAGGACGAGCTGGTCGGCGTCGAGGCCAAGGCCGACAAGCGCACGATCTACAGCCTCTCCGCACCCGAGCTGCAGAGCCTGCCCAGCATCGGCACCGCCAAGGAGTTTGACCTTGAGGGCTGCGCCGCGCTGACCCCCGACCTTGTCATCGTGCCCGCCAAGCTGAAGGATTCCATCCCCCAGATGGAGGAACTGGGCCTGACCGTGCTGGCCGTCAAGCCGGAGGATCAGGACAAGCTCTACGGCGCCATCGACCTACTGGCTCAGGCCACCAACACCGTTGCCCGCGGTGAGGAGCTGAAGTCCGCGATCGAGGACAACCTGCTCAGCCTGCACGAGGCCATCGGCGATGCCGAGGCCCCCACCGTCTACATGGCCGGCAACAGCTCTGTGCTGCAGACCGCCGGCCCCGCCATGTACCAGAACTATATGATCGAGAACGCCGGCGGTCTCAACGCTGCCGCCAGTGTTGAGGACACCTACTGGGCCGAGGTCTCCTATGAGCAGGTGCTGGACTGGGACCCCGACTACATCATTCTGGCGTCCGATGCCGACTATGATGTCGATTCCGTCCTGAACGATGCCGCACTGGCCGACTGCACCGCCGTCAAGGAGGGCCATGTCTACCAGCTGCCCCACGCCATCGAGGCTGTGGACTCCCCCGTGCCCGGCAGCTTTCTGGGCAGCGTCTATCTGGGCAGCGTGCTGCATCCCGAGCAGGTGAGCGAGCAGTTCTACCACGACTGCGCCGATGCATTCTACACGACCTACTACGGCTTCACCCCTGCCTCCTATGAATAACCGCAAGCGCACGGCGCTGTGCCTTCTGGGCGCAGCGCTCTGCGTTTTTATGACTTTTGGTGCGGCCCTTGCGCTGGGCCGCTACCCCATAACACCGGCGGCGCTGCTGGCCGGCGATGCCATGGCAGTGCGCACCTTCACCGTGCTGCGGCTGCCCCGCGCCGTTATGGCGCTGATCGGCGGCTTTGGGCTGGGGGCGGCCGGCTTTGTCTACCAGACCGTATTCCGCAACCCGCTGGCAAGCCCCGACATCATCGGCGTCTCCTCGGGGGCCAGTGTCGGCGCGGCATTCGCCATCCTGTTCGTTTCGTCAGGGGCGCTGTCCACCACGGTCTGTGCCTTTGCGGGCGGGCTGGCGGCGGTGTTCCTCTCGCTGGGGCTGGCCGCTGCCGCGCCGGGGCGCAGCAAAATGTCGCTGGTGCTGGCGGGCATCGCCGTCCACGCGCTGGCCCAGACGCTGCTGATGCTGCTCAAGCTGACCGCCGACCCCGAGAAGGAGCTGGCCAGCATCGAGTATTGGATCATGGGCAGTCTGGCCGCCGTGACCCGCAGCCGGGTGTGGTTCCCGGTGCCGGTCGTGCTGGTCTGCTGCGCGGCGATCTTTGCGCTGCACCGGCAGGCGCTGCTGCTCTCGATCGAGGAGGGCGAGGCCCGGCTGCTCGGCGTGCGGGTGGGCGCGATGCGCCTGCTGCTGCTGACACTTGCCACCATGACGGTCGCTGCCGTTGTCAGCGTGACAGGGCTTATCAGCTTTGTCGGGCTGCTGGCCCCCCACAGCGCCCGGTTGCTGGCGGGGCACAACCGGCGCTCGGCCTGCCTGCTGAGCGGGCTGCTGGGCAGCGCCCTGCTGCTGGCAGCCGACACGCTGGCCAAGACGGCAGCCTCCACCGAGCTGCCGGTCAGTATCTTTACCTCGCTGCTGGGCGTACCGTTTCTGCTTTATCTGATCCTGCGGCCGGGGAGGGATGCGTCATGATGCCACAAACCACGCCCCCGCCCGTGGGGCTTTGCGTGCAGGACCTCACCGTACGGTACGGCACAGCGGCCGTGCTGCAAGGGGTCAGCTTTTCTGTCCCGGTGTCCGGGCAGCTGATCGGGCTGCTGGGGGTAAACGGCAGCGGCAAGACCACGCTGCTCAAGGCGGCCGCCGGGCTGCTGCCCCACACCGGGCAGTGCCTTCTGGACGGCGTCCCGCTGGAGAGTCTGTCCACCCGCAGGCTTGCGCAGACCGTCAGCTATATCCCGCAGCAGAGCGGCATCTCGGTCTCGCTCTCGGCGCGGGAGGTCGTGCTTATGGGCTTCAACCCGCGGCTGGGGGTCCTGCAAAGCCCCACCGCCGCCATGCGCGCCGCTGCGGACGAGGCCCTGCGCACCGTAGGTCTGGCCGACAAGGCCGGGCAGGACTACCTGACGCTGAGCGGCGGCGAGAAGCAGCTCTGTATTCTGGCGCGTACGATTGCCGAGGATGCGCCGCTGCTTTTGCTGGACGAGCCGGACAGTGCGCTTGACCTTGCGAACCGCCGCCGGATGACCGCGCTGCTGGCGCAGCTGGTCCACACCGGCGGCAAGACCGCGCTGGTCTGCCTGCACGACCCCGCGCTGGCGCTGGACAGCTGTGATATACTGGTGGTATTGCAGGGCGGCGGGGTCGCGGCGGTGCTGCACCCCAGAACCGACCCGCCTGCCGTGCTGCAGGCAGCCCTTGCCGCCGTGTACGGCCCGCTGGAGCTGCTGCCCGTTACCGACTGCCGGGGCCGACGCCGTCTGGCCCTGCTGCCGCTGTGAGGTGATACCATGAAACCTGCTTTGCGCGTGATGCTCTGCGATGACGCAGGCGAGCGCTTTTTTGGCGAGGGGCCCTGCCGCCTGCTCCATCTGATCGAGGAGACCGGCTCGCTGCGCAGCGCAGCGGCGCAGATGGGGCTTTCCTACTCCAAGGCGCTGCGGCTTGTGCAGCACGCCGAAAAAGAACTGGGCTTTGCCCTGACCTGCAAGACCATCGGCGGGCGGGGCGGCGGCGGCAGCACCCTGACCGCCGAGGCCCGCCAATTTTTAGAAAGGTATGAGGCCTACCGTGATGCCTGTGTACAGACCAGCCGCGAGTTCTATTCTGCGTTCTTTCCGGGCCAGCGGTAAGCGCCACTTGCTGCTGACCGGCGGGCGTGGCAGCGGCAAAACAACGCTGCTGCGCGCACTTATGCCATCCCTCTGCCCCGATGCCCCGATGCTTCTCACCGCTGCCGTCCCGGGCAGATGGGTCGAGATGCGCGATACAGCCGCCGGGGCAGCGGCGGTCATCGGCCGGTTTGATGCCGCCCTGCCCCCCGGTGAAAACCGGATGCGCCCCGTGCCGGCCGGCTTTGCCGCCGTGGGGCTACCCGCCCTGCAGCGGATGGCGGCGGCCGGCGGCTGGGCCGTGCTGGACGAGCTTGGCTATCTGGAGAGCGGCTGCGCGGATTTTCAACAAAGCGTGCTGGATCTGTTGAAAGTCTGCCGCGTTCTCGCGGTCGTCCGCAAGCAGGACACCCCGTTCCTGCGCGCGCTCTGCGCCGACCCGGACGCCTTTGTGTACGATCTGGACTGCCCTGTGCCGCCGCTGGGCTGCATCGTCATGGCCTCGGGGCTGGGGCGGCGGTTCGGCGGCAACAAGCTGATGGCCGAGCTGAACGGCCGGCCGCTGGCTGCCCATGCGCTGGCGCTGGCCGCCGCGCCGGTGTTTGCCGGGCGCATTGCCGTGACCCGCTCGGCCGAGGTCGAGGCCCTCTGCCGTGCAGGGGGCTTCCCCGTGCTGCGCCATGCCGAGCCACGCCGCAGCGATACGGTGCGCCTGGGCCTGACCGCGCTGCTGGCGCAGCAGCCCGACCTGCAGGGGTGTGTGTTTCTGCCGGGGGACCAGCCCTACCTGACCCGCCAGACGCTGGAGGCGCTGGCGATCGGTGCCGCGTCGGACACGATCCGGCGGCCGGCCGCACCCGACGGCACACCGGGCAGCCCTGTGCTGTTCGGCCGGGATTATTTTGCTGCCCTCCTTCACCTGCCGCAGGGCTGCGGCGGCAGCGCCGTGCTGCGCGCCCACCCGCAGGCGATCCGCCTGCTGCCCACCCCCACCGCCGAGCTGCGGGACATCGACACCCGCAGCGACCTTGAGGCGCTGCGCGGGGGCAAGGGGTAATGCCGTATTTTTGATTTATCGCCCGCCGTTTTTCCACAAAGGAGCGCCCCGGATGTTGAAACTCTCAGCATCCGGGGCGCTTCTTTATTCTTATTCTTTTTCCGGCAGGGGGATCACTGTGTTGTCCCGCTCGGTATAGCTGCCGCCGCCCATGTGGGGGCGGACAAAGGGGACGCCGTTGCGGACATAGAAGGTGTTCTCCTCTATCCGTGCGTCCGGGTTTTGGGAGGGGCTGATCGTGCCACCGAGGTCGTCATAGCTGACGTTGTCGCGGAACGTGTTGTGGATGGCTTCTTCCAGGCAGAACATCACGCAGCCGCCCTCATTCATGCGGCTGTAATTGTACTCATACACCGTGCCATCGCCGGAGTCGGCATCGTAGGCCATGCCGTCCTGATTGAGCCGCGTGTCAACGGCTTCGTTGCAGCGCAGCAGCGCATCCTTGCACTTCCACGGCCAGATGGCGGCAGCCACCTTGCCCATGCGATTGCCAGGCTCCCGATAAACACGGTCGTTCATCTCGCAGGCGACGGAGTCCGCCGTGTTGTGCTCGACCAGCGGGCGCAGGGCGTACATGACCGTCAGGCCGTCGCCGCCCGCCGCTTTCACGTAGTTATCACGGAGAACGACATTCTCGTGACCGTACTGCAAAAAGGTCTTTTCTGCCAGTTCAGCACCTTGGAACTGCGCATGGGCGTAAGTATACCCCACCGCGATTCCCCAGCGGCTGACGCGGGCCACATAGCAGCCCTCGACCAGCACATCGGCAAAGCGTGCCGCGCCGGTAGCGGTCTCATCTGCGGGCTGCAAGGCGGTCATGTAAATGCCGCCGTTGTTCATGTGCTTGTCGTACACGTTGCCGTGTACATCATGGATCAGCAGGTTTTGCAGTGTGATGCCGCAGCGTGTGCCCCTGTCCTTCGCCACCACAGCCACGCCGGTGCGCTCCAGCTTATCCGGCTGGGAATATTGCTCGCCGATGACAGCGTCGGCACGGTTCGTCAGTTCCAGATCACGCACCGTGACATAGGCTGCATCATACAGCAGCACGGCGGAGGAAACATACCCGCGGTACACATGGGTGGGTGAATCCAGTGCGCAGCCATAGTCCTGATACCAAAGCCCCTGCCCGTCAGCATCAATGCGCGGGGCGCTGCCTTCACCATAGGCAGCGATGGTGATGGGACAATTTTTTTCGCCGCAGCAGCGCAGGTGCAGGAACTGCTTTTCAAACACGCTGCCGCATTTCAGCAGCACCGTGTCACCGGGGGCCAGGGCCAGCCGGTTGACGGCAAACAGTGTGGCCAGTGGTTTTTCCGGCGTCAGGCCGTCGTTGGTGTCACGGCCTGTCTGTGGGTCCACGTAATAGGTCTTGCACAAGGCTGTTGTACACCTCCTCCCGCATCCGCTTTTCGATGATTTGCTTTACTTCCTCATAGGGGAAGCTGTCGCCGGCGTACCGCGTGAACAGATCCGGATTCGCGTCATACCAGGCGCGGGTCTGTGCATCGGTAAAATCCGGGCAGATACCCAGCGCACGGATTTTTTCGCACGGCTCCGCGAAATCCAGCTTGAAGCGGGTCAGCTCATATTGCAGGTAGGCAGGGGCAGAGAAGCGCCGCGTGCCGTACACGGGCTTGCCGTCCTGCTCCGCTCTTTCCGCCTGCGCGTTTTTGGCCGCCCGGCGGCGTTCCAGCGCCTCGGGGCTGTCGTCGTCGATCAGCCCCCAGCGCTTTGCCAGCGTCAGGCAGGCTTTGGCGTGACGCCACTGCTCCGGCGTCAGGCAGTAGGTTCGTTCGTCCATCACTTGACTGCACCCGTGATGCCGTTGGCAAAGCTCTTCTGCAGGCAGAGGAAGATGATCGCGGTGGGCAGTGTGCAGATCAGAACGCCCAGCATCAGCATACCGTAGTCCACACTGTAGCCGCTCTTGAGGTTTGCGACCAGCATCGGCATTGTGATGGATGCGTTGCTTTGGAATACGATCTTCGGCCAGAGGTAGCTGTTCCATGCGTTCATAAACGTGACAGTCATCGCCGCGCCGTAGGTAGAGCGCATGATGGGGACAAACATCCGGAAGAAGATGCCGATCTCGCTCAAACCGTCGAGACGCGCCGCTTCAATAATGTCATTGGGGAAGGAACGCGATGCCTGCCGGAACAGCATGATCATAAACGGCGTCGAGATGGACGGCAGCACAAACGCCGCCCAGCTGTTGACAAGCCCCCAGTGGGACATCATCTTGAACAGGGGGATCATAATGGCCACGAACGGCAGCATCATCGCCAGCAGCAGGACGCTCATCAGGGCGTCCTTCGCCTTATCGTGGTAAATTTCAAAGCCATAGCCCGCGATGGAGCAGACCAGCAGCGTGATGAGTGTCATCAGGATGGCGTTGCGGAAGGAGTTTGCCATTGCCAGCCCCAGATTCTGGTTGGCAACCAGCGACTTGAAGTTTTCTACCAGATAGGTGCCGGGGATCAGCTTGCCGCGCACAACATCAATGCTGGTGTTCGTCGCGCCGCACAGCATATAGTACAGCGGGAACACAGACAAGAAGCTGGCCAAAATCAGCACAGCGTGCGCCAGAATCTTTTTACCCTTAGTCACGCTTATCACCTACTTTCATCTGGATGGCAGACAGCACTGCCACGACCACAAGGATAAACACCGACAGCGCCGCCGCATAGTTGAACTTGGGCGTCTCGACAAACGAGATGTTATAAATATAGTGGGTCAGTGTCATGGTTGCCTTGCCGGGACCGCCCGCCGTCAGGTTGACGGACTCATCAAACAACTGCAGCGTGCCGGAGGTGGACATGATGGCAGTCAGCAGGATGGTGGGCTTCAGCAGGGGGATTGTCAGGTGAACAAACTGCTGCAGCGGGGAGGCACCGTCGATGCGGGCCGCCTCGTAGATCGAGTAGTCAATGTTCTGCAAACCGGCAAGATAAAAAACCATGTTGTAGCCGGTCCAGCGCCAGACCAGCGCAATAACGATGACCCAGCGTGCCGCCCATGCGTTCTGGAACCAATCCACTGTGGGGATGCCCACGGTGGACAGCACCCGGTTGACCAGACCATCGTTGGCAAACAGGGATTTGAAAATCATCGAGTAGGAGACAAGCGACGTGGCGCAGGGCAGGAAAATCATCGTGCGGTAGATGCCCTTGCCCTTAATGTCCGGGCTGTTGAGCAGCTGCGCCAGGATCAATGCCAGGATCAGCATAATGGGCACCTGGATCACGAAATAGAAAATCGTGTTAAACAGGCACTGCTGGAACGTGGCATCCTTTAAAATGCGCGCGTAGTTGGCAAAGCCCGCAGGCTGTACAGCGCTGCCGGTGCCTTTCTGGAACGAAAGGATCAGCGCCTGCACCATGGGGTAAAAGCAGAATACAAATATCAGGAGTGCTGCCGGCAGCAGGAAGGCCCAACCCGTCAGGCTGCGCTTCTGCTCCATATTCAGTCCTTTTTTCTTCATCGTAGTGTCTCCTATTTTGCCACAAAAGCAAGGGCGCGGCTTGCAGCGGACGTATCAGATGCAAACCGTGCCCTTGGCAAATTCTCAGTTGTAACCGGACACAGTATGTGTCATGTTTTGCTTAGCCAGCGATGTTGAACTCCACGGTATCCTGGGCGTTCTGCATCTCGCTGTCAATGTCGGCGTTGTTCTGGACGACGTTGGTGACGGCATCGGTCAGGGCGCTGCGCACGTCAGAGTAGTAAGCGCCGCAGTCGAATGCGGGGACCTTGCCTGCAAACTCAACGATGTCCTTGTAAACGGTCTGGCCGCCGTAGAACTCGGAGGGCTGGTTGTAGACGTCGCTCTCGGCAGCGGGCAGGTAGCTGGAGATCGCACCGGCGTTGGGCAGCAGATCGTCATACAGCTCGACGCTGGAACCGAAGGTGCTCTTCAGGAAGTCAAAGGCCAGCTCGGTGTTCTTGCAGTTGGAGGAAACGGCCCAGCTTGCGCCGCCGCAGTTTGCGTAGTTGGTGGCACCGTCGATGCCGTCCAGCTTGGGCATATTCACGATAGCCCACTTGCCGGACTGATCCGCGGCAGCCTGCACGCTGGACATGATCCAGCAGCCGTTGATGACGCCGGCAGCCTTGCCGTCATTCATGGAAGCAATGTACTGGTCCCAGTCGGTGTACTCGGCCAGAATGCCCTTGTCGACCATGTCCTTGTAGACGGTCAGGGACTCTTTCAGCGCGGCATTGTCGGCAATCTTGACCTCGCCGTCCACCACGGGGGAGGCACCGGCAGACTGCATCATCTCGATGATCAGTTCGGAGCCGCCGGAGGAGGTCAGCATCGGCACGCCGTTGGCGTCCACGACCTTCTGCGCCTTCTCCTCGAACTCGCTCCAGGTCAGATCCTTGAAGTCGTCGACGGTCAGACCGGCATTCTCGATCATATCGGAACGAACCGCCATGACGGAAGCGCCGTTGTCGAAGGGCAGACCGTAGTGGTGGCCATCGACGGTAGAATCAGCCAGCTTGCCGCCGGAGAACTTGTCCCAATCCAAGCCGGAGTCGGTCAGGTCGGTGTAGATACCGGGGAAGTTGGCGACCATCTTGTGGTAGGAGTAGTCCTGCATCAGGAAAAGATCAGGCAGGGTGCTGTAATCCTCGCTGGTGGCAGCGGTGATGAGCTTGGTCTCGATGTCGCTGTAGACGTTTTCTTCAATGTTCAGCTTGAAGTTGGGGTGGTCCTTCTGGTAGATGGCCTCCGCCTGCTTCAGGGCGTAGATGTTGAAGTTGGGGTCCCATGCCCATACGGTCAGGGTCTCGTCGCCGTCAGCGGTGGTGTCGGCGGCAGTGGATTCTGCGGTGGATTCGGCAGGGGTGCTCTCGGCGGTAGAGGCAGCTGCGCTGCTGGAAGCGGCACCGCCGCCGCAGCCGACCAGCAGGGATGCTGCCATAGCTGCCGCCATAAGGGCTGCTGCATTCTTCTTTTTCATGGGGATTTCCTCCTTAAAAATGTTTCTCCATTCTTTGGCTGTATAACGTATGTCCCACGGCGGGGCATAAATTATCGGGTGTTATTCGGCATCGTCTACCCAGCGCATCTCGCGCGGGGCCAGCGTCAGGCTGTCGATCAGATGCCCCTTGATGTACAGGTCTGTCTTTTCCTCGGCATCTGCATTGTTGATGACCGCGATGCGCTTCGTTTCGGGGAATACCGTGACCTCGGTATCGACGTTGGTCACGTAGTAGTGTTTCATCTCCTCCGGCATACCGGCGGCGTAGTAGATGGCGCGCAGCAAAATGCGGCAGTTCTGCGGGGAGTAGGGCAGCCCGGCAAAGTAGACGCTGTGGCCCTTGCCGTACTCGTTGACGACCAACTGGCTGTACTCGCCGTCCTGCGCCAGGATCTGATAGTGCTTGCCCTGCGCGTAGATGCGGCTCGTGCCCTCGCCGAAATCAACGGCGGTGTCAATATCCTCCAGGATAAAGTGGTGCGGGTCGCAGGTGTTGTATTTGTCGGTGCTTAACGAGAAGCCCATCTCGCGGTCCACGCCCATCACGTCGGACAGCTGGAAGTACCGCCCCTGATGCTGGCAGGCGGTGGGCTCGCCCACGCCGATGAAGCCGCCGCCCTCGTCCACAAATTTGCGGATGGCGGTCACGACCTTTTCGTCGATCCAGTTCTCGGCACCGCTGAAGGCTGTGTACGCATCGCCGACGTTGATGATGACGCCGATGTCCTTGGGGATGCCGTTGCGAATGTCATCGAAGTCGATGAACTCCACGTCAAACGGCATGCCGCTCAGGCATTCGAGAACACCCTCGGCGGAGTAGGTCTCACGGTGATAAATGGAGTGATGCACCTGATTGCTCATCCACTTGCGCAGACCGCCCCAGCAGTTGAGGATGGCCACCTTGAACGGGGCAACGTAGGACTTTGTGCCCTGCATATTTTCGTGGATCTGGCGGAACTCGCCGACCACATTCTGGATTTCGTCGATAAAGCCGGGCCAGTTGCTGGCGAGCTTTAAGTAACCGCCGTAGCCGATACGGTCCAGCGGGCTGCGCAAAATCGCGCGGCGGGCCTTCATCCAGTTGGTGCGGGCCTCACCGATCGGGTCGCCGCCCTCGGTGAACACATCGGGGAAGAAGTAGGGCAGCAGACGGCCTTCGGTGTACTTGACGCCCTTGATGTCGGAGATCATCCGCAGCGTAACGCCGCTGCCGACGGAGCCGACCACGGCGTCCAGCCCGATGGAGGCAAAATACTTGCCGTAGGGCTCGGTGCCGATCCAGTGGTCGCCGAGGAACATCATCGCTTCCTTGCCGTAGGAGTGGACGATGTCGACCATCTCTTTGGCAAGAGCGCAGACTTCCTGCTGCTGGAACTCGATGAAGTCGCGGAACTCCTTGCTCGGCACGCGGAACATCGTGTTGTGGTAGCCCTGATCCACAATGAACTCGGGGCGGAACTTGTACCCTGCCCACTTTTCAAATTTTTCCAGAATGTAGGGGCTGACGCTGGCGCTGTAGCCGAACCACTCGACGAATTTCTCGCGCTTCTGGTCGTCAAAGGTCAGCGTGAACTGGTGAAAGAAGGTCGTGAACCGCACCACATCAATGTGGGGGTTGGCCTCGCACCAGCGGCGCAGCTTTTCTTTTACATACGCCTGCGTTTTGGGTTGACGCACATCGTAGGTCAGCTGGTGGGGCGTGTCCTTCCAGTCGTTGGTCAGGAAGTTGTACATGTGTACGGGGTCCCAGATCAAAAACGCCAGAAAGCTGACGGTGTACTCGTGGTAGGGGACGGTTTCGATCTCAACCTCACCGGTCGGCTCGTCAAAGAACCACTTGTCGGTGGGTACGACCTCACCGGTCGTGCGGTCGATGACCTCCCACCAGCGCTTGGGGTCATCCAGCGTGTTGACCTTGAGCTGCTGGGTGTGGAAGCCGTCCATCAGATGAATGCGCAGCGTCGTGCCGCGCGCCGTGTGGCGGTCGCTGATGAGGTACTCCTGCTGGATTTCGTCCGGGTTTGCCTCCGCCCAGGCGTTGTCCTTGCGGGTCGTATAATAGGTAGCGTACTTTTTGGCGGGGTCTGTCAGCAATTCCTGCGGCATTTCGGTACCGTCGCAGTCGCGCAGCGCATCCGCGCCCAACAGATTTTTCAGCCGCAGGGTCTCCTCGACCACATCCGCGTCTGTGGGAAGTGTCAATCTTCCGGTCTGCTCCATCTTCATAATCCCTTCTCTGTCCGTTTTGTCTGCCGCAGCAGGCATCGTTTCATTGACATCATCATACTTGTTTCTGCCCTCTTTGAACAGTAGGTATATTGTTGCGCATTTGTACTATCTTGCTTTATTTTCGAATGTCGGCGGCAACATCAGAAAATAAAGAAAAAGCTGCACAAAAAGTAAGACTTTTCTTTGTGCAGCTTGCCAACTTTGGGCCTGTTTGCAGCGAAACGTGCCGTTATTCTGTTTTGCATCGTGATTTTTTATGAAAAGCTCTTGCCATGCGCCCCAAATGCGTATATAATAAGGACGGAACCGGAAACGGCCCGTGACTTTTTACCTTTCCGTTCTTGCTTAATTATGTAACGATATTGCTCTGCATACTTTGGATTTTTTGTAAATATTTTGTCATTCGGAGGCGCACCGCCTATGAACACACGGTATGAATTCAATATGGATGTTCCCCCGCGGGAGGCCATCCGCCTGCTGTACGTGAGCAAGAGCCGCTTCGGCGGGGACTGGAACTCGGTGCCGCATACCCACTCCTGCACCGAAGTGTTCTACTGCGTGGATGGACGCGGTCAGTTCAACGTCGAAGGCAAAATGTTGGACGTCGCACCGGACGATATGGTCATTGTGAATCCCCGCACCCTGCACACCGAGTTGAGTTACCAGGCAAACCCACTGGAATACATTGTGCTGGGCATCGAAGGCATTGAAATTTTGTTTGAGCAGAAGGATCGCGGCTACACCATGCTGAAATGCAGCTCCGTACGGGAGGAGCTGCTGAGCCTGATGAAGATGCTGCTGCGGGAGATTGATGCCCGAGAGGACGGCTGCGAAATGGTCTGCCAGGACCTGACCGAGGTGTTGCTAGTCAAAATCGTGCGCATGGCATCGGTTTCGCTGCGCCTCACTGCGCCGCCCTCCGAGAGCAAGGAATGTGCCGCCGCAAAGCGCTATATCGATGAAAATTACAGTGAAAGCATTACCCTGGACAAGCTTGCGGAGATTGCCCACGTTAACAAATATTATCTGTCCCACTCGTTCAAGAACGAGTATAATTTCTCCCCCATCGACTACCTGATGAAGCGCCGCATCACCGAGGCCAAAGCCTTACTGACCAGCACCGATTTCAGCCTGACCCAGATTGCTGAGCAGATTGGCTTCGGCTCACTGCCCTATTTTTCCAAATGCTTCCGCAAGGTCGAAGGCACCAGCCCCAACGAGTACCGCAAAAGTGCCAAACAGAAACCCGCACAAGGCAGTCAGTGAATTTGTCTGACCGCTCCTATTTTTACCTGCCAACTCCGCAAAATTTATCCACAAAAAGTGCCTGGACGGTTGAAAATCTCAACCGTCCGGGCGCAGTCACTTTGCCGTTTTGGGGTCATTTTGGGGTCAAAGTTACCAGAATGTTACCACTTTTGCCATATTGCAGAAAAAAGCTCGTTGAAACTTATCGTTTCAACGAGCTTTTGTTGGTTGCGGAGACAGGACTTGAACCTGCGACCTCCGGGTTATGAGAAATCTAAAATTTGTGCGTTGGTCTGCTGTTTTGTTGGGTTTGGTGGTATTGCGTACCAAGGCTCAGAACGGATTTTGTCCCATGTGTACAAAAGGGTGCTATACGGTGCTAAACCGTTCCAAACCCTTTTGGGGGCAGTTTTGGGGGCAAATCGGTGAAACGGATTCTGACTCGCACCAATCAAATAAATGCACAGTTTTGGTCTCATTGCAAAATTGGGATACTGATATCACGGGGTTCTCACACAGGAAAAGCCCAGCAAACTAATATATAAGTTTTACTCCATAGCAAGAAGTTGTATGCAAACCCAACCCGCAACATCCCCGCACACCGCCCCTGTCGCCGCGAGAAACGCCTCTGTTTGGGTACGTTCGCAACGCATCGACACGGTGCCTGTCCAGCCAAATAGCGCCCTAAATTCCCCGCTTTCCGGGGATTTTTTATTTTACCGCAAAGGCATTTACCTGAACGGGATTTCCCTGTACAGGTAAATCCTGCACAAATAAATAACTAACTAAATAAATTACTAAGATACTATCGTATCCTATCCGTAAAACTACAAAAAACGGATTTTTTCCACTGGAATCTTGCCGTAATGCGTACAACTTAACACCGGAGAGTACAACTTACGATTGCACTGTGATTTTTGTCTCTGGTATAATTAAATCAACACGGCTTCCCCGCTTGAATCGCCGCGTCGATCGCTCTTGCAGCCTCTTTACCGGCACCCATGGCCAGAATGACCGTGGCGGCGTAGACCATCGGGCGGCTCGTCAGGCCGTCGGGGCCGTTGGTGATCAGGCAGCCGTGCTTGTCGGCGTCCAGACCCGGCGTGGTCGAGCGGATCAGCGGGTTGGGGCTGGTGCCCAGCGCCATGATCATCGTATCAACGTCCAGAACGAACTCGCTGCCTTCCTTGACGAGGGGGCGGCGGCGGCCGGAGGCGTCCGGCTCACCCAGTTCCATCTCCACGCAGGTCATACCCTTGACCCAGCCGTTCTCGTCACCCAGCACTTCCGTGGGGTTCGTCAGCGTCTTAAAGACAATGCCCTCCTCCTCGGCGTGCTCGACCTCTTCTTTACGGGCAGGCAGCTCGGCCATGCCGCGGCGGTAGACGATGTAGACATTCTCGGCACCCAGACGCTTGGCGCAGCGGGCGGCGTCCATGGCAACATTGCCGCCGCCGACAACAGCGACAGACTTGCTCTTCATGATGGGCGTGCGGGAATCCTCCTTGTACGCCTTCATCAGGTTGACGCGGGTCAGGTACTCGTTGGCGGAGTAAACGCCGTTCAGGCTCTCGCCGGGGATGCCCATAAAGCGGGGCAGACCGGCACCGGACGCGACATAGACAGCCTCGAAGCCGTAGTCGTTCATCAGCTCGTCGATGGTCAGCACCTTGCCGATGACCATATTGGTTTCAATGTCAACGCCCAGTTCCTTCAGGCCCTCGACCTCGTGCTGGACGATGTCCTTGGGCAGACGGAACTCGGGGATGCCGTACATCAGAACACCGCCGGCCACATGCAGGGCTTCGTAGACGGTAACCTTGTAGCCCAGCTTGGCCAGATCACCCGCAACGGTCAGACCGGAGGGGCCGGCACCGATGACCGCGACCTTGTGGCCGTTGGGCGCGGGGGCGGTGGGTTTGGTATGTACGTTGTTGCGGTACCAGTCGGCAACAAAGCGCTCCAGACGACCGATGCCGACAGCCTCGCCCTTGATGCCGCGGACGCACTTGCCTTCGCACTGGTGCTCCTGCGGGCAGACACGTCCGCAGACGGCGGGCAGCGCGCTGGACTGGGCAATCACGTTGTAGGCGGCCTCAAAGTCGCCCTCGGCGACATGCTTGATGAAGCCGGGGATGGATGCAAAGTTCGGTTACGGTAAGGTTCAGCTCCCGCCGTTTGATGATAGTAAACAAAGTTCCCACTCCTTTTACAAAAGCGCAGCTTTTCACGAAGCTGCGCTTGCTTTAGTATATGTTGCCGGTTTCGCGGTAGCTGCGCCAGACGTTTTCAAAAAAGTCGTCATCCTCGGGGATGGGGCGCGGGGCGCGCCAGCCGGTGCGGCAGGTACCATCCTCGAACCACAGCTCCTGAATCAGCGGGGCTTCGGTTTCGTCCAAGGCAAAGGTGAAGGTATCCGGCAGCTGGGCAAACGGCTTGACCCCGCCCGTCAGGTCGGTGTACAGGGCGCTGCCGCGGCTTTTGCCGCCGTGGGCGGTATAGTCCTCCATGGCGGTCAGGTAGGCGTGCTGGCTCAGCAGCATATCGCGCAGGCGGTAGACCATGGCAAGCTCGGTGCGGCTGCCCGCCTTGACCGTTTGGGCAAAGCCGGCAAGCTGCGCTTCCACCTGTTTGCCGTAGGCGCGTATCTGCGCCGGGTCGCGTATGGCCGCACCGCAGCGGCTCATGCCCTCGGCGGCGTGCTGCCACAGGGCGCGCACATTGCCGGTATCGGCGCGGCAGGCATCCGCCAGCGCAGCCATCTCGGTCAGGGCAGCGGCGGCTGCCGTATCAAAGCAGGCAGACGCATCGCCCTGGCAGCGGGCGGCAATGTACTGTGCCGCGCGGGTGCTGCCCACCTGCCCGGCGTTCAGCGCCGTGCCGCCGGGGCGGTAGACGCCGTGGCTGGCAGCGGCTTCACCCACGGCAAACAGGCCTTTCACATCGGTCTGCCACCAGCAGTCGATGCCAATGCCGCCGTTGTTATGCTGGGCGCAGAGGGCGATCTCCAACGGCTGGGTGTACAAATCCACGCCCTTATCACGGTAAAAATCGATGGCTGGCTGGTTCATATGCGCCAGCCGCTCAATCGGCGTGCCGAAGCAGGCACCGGCGCGGGTCAGGTACTCGCGCGCCTCGGGCAGCAAGGCGTCATAGCTAAACGCGCCGCCCGCGGGGTTTGTGCGGTAATCAAGATAGACTTTGCGTCCCTTGCAGGTTTCCAGATACACAAGGATGTCGATGATGGAGCTGCCGTCGGCAACCTTGCGCACATCAAAGGGCCACTGGTAGCCCTTCAAAAACAGCTTGCTGAGCATATCGTGCGCGTCGGTGAAAAAGTCCATCAAAAACTCGCGCTCGCCGCTGCCGTCCGCCGCTGCGGAGTAGACCCGCGGCAACACCTGCATATACGTTCCCGACACATTCCACCGCGGCGCGACCGATGCCAGGCCGTACTGCCATTCGGTCAGGTTTTTGCCCTTTGCGCCTGCTTCCAGCGCAAGGCCGGTGGCCCCATACTGGCTGAAGGGATAGACGCTGTCGGCGTACATACCGGCGGGGCCGCCGGTGGCCCAGATAACGTTTTTGCATCGAATCAGCGTAAAGCGGTCGGCGGCGTCCTGCGCAGCCGTGTTCAGGCAGAGCAGGCCGCAAACCGTACCGCCGTCCGTCAGAATTTTGATGACTTGTGTCTTGTCCAGCATCGGCACGCCCTTGGCCTGCACGGCAGCTTCCAGACATTCGGTCATCTGTTTGCTGGTGTAGGGGCCGACGCTCGTCGCGCGGCGGCGCAGGTCGTGGTCGGTCTTGTAGCCGATGTACTCGCCGTAGCGGTTGCGAGGGAACGGCACGCCCAGCTCGACCAGCTTCAAGAAGCACTGGGTCGAGAGCGCGGCCTCGCACAGGGCAATATCACCATCCACGCAGCGGCCCGCAAACAGTGTGTCGGCCATCTCGCGCACGCTGTCGGGGTCACCCCCGGACAGGGTCAGCTTATAGTAGGTCTGCTTGTCGCTGCCGGTGTTGCGGCTGGTGCCGCCGACGCGGTTCTCGGTGACGAGGACGATGTCATGCTGCCCCAGCTGCCACAGGCGGTCGGCGGCGTTGAAGCCCGCCGCGCCGCTGCCCACGATGGCCGTGTTGCAGCGGACGACCTTGGCGGTATAATTTCCGGCGCGGAAAATTTCGTTTTCCATCTCGTTGCTCCCTTACAGGCGCTGGATATGGAAGCCGCCGTCCACATCAATGTAGTTGCCGGTGGTGTAGCGCAGGCGGGGGCTGCACAGCAGGCTGACGGCCCCGGCCACATCCTCCGGCGTGCCCCAGCGGGCGATGGGGAAGGTGCCCTTTTCAATCAAGGCATCATACTTGCCCTGCACCTTGCTGGTCATATCGGTGGCGATAACGCCGGGGCGCACCTCGTTGACAAGGATGCCCTCAGCAGCCAGGCGGTCGGCGTAGAGCGTCGTCAGCATCGAGATACCCGCCTTGGAGACACAGTATTCACCGCGGTTGGTGGAGGACACCACCGAGCTGCAGCTGGACACATTGACGATGACACCCTTGCGGCCATCGACAGGTTCCTGCGAAATCATCTGCTTGGCCACCAGCTGCGTCAGGAACATATTGCCCTTGGTGTTGATGCCGACAACATAGTCAAAGCTTTCCTCGCTCATATCCAGCAAATCGGCGCGGACTTTGGGAGCAACACCTGCATTATTAACCAGCACATCCACGCGGCCAAAGGCGGCCAGTGCGCCGTCCAGAATCTTCTTGCGGTCGTCGGCGCTGCCGATGTTGGCCTGCACATAGGCGCAGTCAATGCCCTGTGTTTTCAGCTCATCCAGCGCATGCTGGTTTTTCTCCTGCGGGCCGGTGGCGACCATAACAATATTGTATCCATCCAGCCCAAGCTGCTTGGCAATGGCAAAGCCGATGCCGCGGCTGGACCCGGTGACGATGGCAGTTTTTTTCATAAGTACACCCTCTCCATCAGCCGCGGAAGTTCGCAGGCTGGGTTTTTTTGATCTCCAAGAATTCCTTGTAGAACGGCATAAACGTCTTACTGTCGCGGATGACACAGCCCGTGGGCTTGTGCGCGCGGATCAAATCGCCGCACTTGCCGCAGGTCAGGCAGACCCGCTTAGGGTCGATGCGGCCATTTTTGACGATCTCGTTGGCGAAATCCGGGTCAGCAAAGGCCATGCGGCCGAACAGCATACCATCGCACAGGCCCTGCTCGACCGCGCCTGCGCTGAACAGATCCGCATAGGCTCGCAGGTAAGTAGGTGCAGATGCCCAAACCGTCATTTCCGGCACCGCCTTTTTCGCTGCGCCAATGCCGTGGATCATGCGGGACAGGCCAACAAACGGATGTTCGTCCGGTTCATACTTGCCAAAGTCGAAGGGGCGGGTCACATGGGTGGTGGCGTAGGGGTTGCCCATCGTCAGGTTGACCATATTCAGCCCCAGTTCGTTGTGCAAATCGCGCACCAGGCGGATGGGTTCCGTCCAATCGGGCGTCATGCCGCTCTCCGGGCTGACACCGAACCCCCACGGGTAGGCGTAGCCGTCGTAGATGCCGACGCGCGCCGTGACCATAAAGCTGTCGTCCTCGTACACCTTGGCGGCGCGGATGCCGTTTTTCAGCAGGCGGAAGCGGTTTTCAAAGCTGCCGCCGTACTCGCCGGGGCGGTTGTAGGCGGATGCCAGCTCTGCCAGCAGGTAGCCGTGGCAGCTCTTGATGTCGACGGCGTCGAAACCGGCCTCCTTGGCAAGCTTCGTCGCCTCGCCGAACTTTTCTTCCAGCCCTTTCAGGTAGTCGTCCGTCACGATGCAGGAATCATCGGCGGCGCGGTACTGCTCCAGAATCGGGTGGCGGTAGGCGATCATCGGGGCAGGCTTGTTGCCGGGGTTAGAGTAGCGGCCGCTGTGGTTGGCCTGCATGATCAAATACGGCGCATAGCCGTTGGCCTTGAGGCCCGCCTCCTTGACGGCGGTGGTCATCTTCTTGAACTCGTCCAGCGTGTCGCGGGTCAGCAGCAGCTGCGTCTGGGAGGATCGTCCCTCCTCCACAATGGAGATTGCCTCGAACCAGATGACCGAGCTGCCGCCGATAGCCTCGTTGACATAGCGGCGGGTCGTATACTCGGTGGGTGCGCCTTCGGGCGTTGAGTCCGCGCCCTCCATGGGCGCGATGCCCAGACGGTTCGGGAAGGTAATATTACGCACGGTCAGCGGCTGCGCCAGCGCGTGGGTGTCAGCTGCAAAGGGCAGGTCAACCCCCAGCTCTGCGGCACGCTGCTTGATTTCTTCTAACGATTTATAGTGAAATTTTTCTTGTGGCATTGTATTACCTCTTTTGTTCTTCGTCCTCATCCGCATGGGTCTTGCGGTAGGCGCTGGGTGTCAGGCTGGTGGACTTTTTGAACTGGCGGGAAAAATAGGTGAAATCGTCGTACCCGCACTCCGCCGCCACCTGAGTGATGCTCTTGTCCGTCTTGGTCAGCAGCACCTTGGCACGGTTGATGCGCAGGGCGATGGCATAGCCGATCAGGCTGTACCCGGTCTCCTCTTTGAATACATGGGCGATATAGTTTTTGTTCAGGTACAATTCCGCCGCAATTTTGTCTACGGTGATTTCCTCGGCAAAATGGTGGTTGATATAATTCATGATGTTGTAGGCTACCGTAACGCTGTGGCCTATCTTCATCGTCATAACATCCGCGCACTCGCGGTAAATCGTGATGAACATTCTGCGCAGGTCCGCGCCCACATACAGCTCCCAATATTTTTTCTTGGCGTTGTATTCCCGCTCCATTTCCAGAACGATATCATACAGATAGTTCCAGACCGGCTCCGGCACCGTAATCAGGTGGGAGAAGTTCGGCGGCCGCTTGATAAAGGCCGCAATGACCTCGGGATATTTTACCTCATTCTGGAAAAAGTCCGGCTGAACACGGACCATGTAGCGTTCATACGGGTATTCCAGCACTTCCAGGTCATGTTCCTCCAGCGTGTTCAGCACAAGTATCCCGCCGCGGCCGGTCTCGTAGGTTTTGCTGCCTACGCGGTAGCGGATACGGCCATTGGTGATGAGCAGCATCTGGTAGACATTTTCGTGGTGGTTTCCCAGTTTGAAGTCGGACGCGTTGTATCTGTGTTCAATCCGGACGTCTTCCATAATTCAGTTCTCCTTGCGTAAAGGGTCGTTTTCCCTATTATACAATATTGAAGAACAAGGTTGCCAGCAAAACATTTGCCAGGATGGCAAAGGGCTGTGCTGCGCCGTAACCGGCGGTGGGTTCCTCAGAGCCGGTGGCACTGATGGCGGCGCCCAGACCCGGGGCAGAGGTGCAGCCGCCGGCGATTGCACCGCTGAGGATGATCCAGTTGATTTTGAATACCTTGTGGCCGACGATAAAGGCGATGAGGACCGCGATGGCCTCGACAAAGACGGCGGCGATGGCCAGCTGCAGGCCGGAGCCCATCAGGGAGTTGACGACGTCATAGCCGTAACGCAGGCCGACAACGGCCATAAAGAAGGTCAGGCCGGTCTGGTACAGGATGCCCAGCGCCTTCTGATCCATGCGGAAGTTGATGGGGCCAATTTTGCCGATATAGCTGAAAATCAGTGCGGAGACGAGGATGCCGCCCGCAGCGCCGAGAGAGAACTCACCAAAGCCGCCCAAGGGGATTTTGATGTTGCCAATCAGGATACCGACAGCCGCGACCAAGCCCAGCACCATAAAGTCGAGAGGACCGTCCTTGAGCTTTTTCTCGTTGCTAGCGCTCTCCTGCAGCTCTTTTTCGTAGGCTGCCTTTTCAGCGGCCACATCGATGCCGAACAGTTTGGGCAGGGCAGAGATCATCACAACGATGACCAGCACGCCGATGGGGAAGGCCACGGTGTAGCCCAGACTGATGGCGGAGGATGCAGCCTCCAGCGCGTCACCGGCAACGACCTTGCCGACAGCGTCCAGCGCGGTGCCGTAAGCCGGGGTGGAGGTCATAGCACCGGCGAACATACCAATGGTCTCAAACTCACCGACTGCGGGGCTGTTCTTGAACACGAGATGGTAGGCGACCAGCGCGACGGCCATCGAGATGACCGGGATCATCACACCGATGACGACGAACTTAGCGCCGTATTTTTTAAAGATAGCGCCGATGCTGCCGCCGACCTTCATGCCGATGGAGACAAGGAACAGCATCAGGAAAAATGTAAAGAACAAATTGCTGACAACGCCGGTCTTGAGCACCGAAGCCGCGCTGGCGTAGCCCAGCTCGCCCTCCTGCACACCCTTGGCCCAGGCCTGTGCAATATAGCCCAGCACAATGCCGGAGAAGATACCGCCGGAAACGCCCAGCGAGAAGTTGCCGATTTTCACTTTGCCCAGCAGCAGGCCCAGTGCGATAGCGAGAAAAATCAGAAAGAACTGGTTCGTCAGAACCGAAATCAGAGTAGCCATAATATCCCCCTTATACATGGAACAGCCGCTGCGCGTTGCCGTGCAGAATGGCTGCCTTATCATCCTCGTTCAAGCCCAGATTGTCAATGCACTTGAGCGTGCGGTCGATGTAGCCCGGCCCCTGCTCGGGGTCAAACGGCATATCGGTCGCGAAAACGATGTGATCCCTGCCGAAGAAATCGATGCCCGCGCGGATGGCGGAGGTCGAACCGAAGGACGCCGTGTCCGCATAGAACTTGCGTATGGTATCGATGGGTGCGCCCTTCATCTTCGTCTTGGTCAGCTCATCGCGCAGTTCGGGCGCGGTGCGGCTGCCGTACATCTTCAGGCCGTTTTCAATGCGGCCTTCCAGCATCGGGATCATAGCGCCGACATGGTGAGTGATGATCTTGATATTGGGGAAATCCTCAAAAATGCCGGAGAAGGCAAGGCGCATCATAGCGACCGTAGTCTGATACGGCCAGCCGATGGTGAACCACAGCTCGTACTTGGAGCGATCCTCCTTCGGGAATTCCGGCACCATCTGCCCGCCCACCGGGTGGATGAGGATGGGCAGATCGTACTTTTCGCAGGCCTCGTAGATGGGCCAGTACTTCTCGGTGTCGATGGCCTCGCCGTTCATGTGGGTGTAGATCTGGATGCCCTTGGCACCCATATCCTTGGCGCGCTTGATTTCCTCGACCGAGGCTTTCACATTGTTGAACGGGATGCCGGCAATAAAGCCTTCGTAAAATTGGGGGTTGGCCTCAACGATTTTTTTGATCTCGTCGTTACCGATGGCAGCCAGGCGGGGGGATTTGTCCGGCCCGGCAAAGGTTTCGACCGGCGGGGAAACGATGTTGGGGATCTGCTTGTACCCGGGGAAGGCTTTCAACACCTCGTTGCGGGCGTCCATGTTGGACATGGACGCCACATTGAGCGCCCGGACAAACATATGGGATTTGTTGGGGGCTTCTGCCATGCAGATTTTCGCGTATTCCGGCGGCATCAGATGGCAAAACACATCAATCGATTTCATGGGCTTTCCTTTCGTGATTTGGATTATCCTGTATGATTCTGTATTCAGGGGGGCGCTCTCCGGATAGCGCCCCCTTTGTTTCTGCATCTTCATCTTATCACAGGAAAGCCCGGGTTCTCTCTGACTATTCTCTCCCAAATTTGTACAATTTTGTAGTCCTTTTCTCCTTTTCTCTCTCCGTTGGCGGAATCCGCCAAAATTTACAGCGCGTTTTCGTGTATTTTTTACAGTATAAAGAGCGGTCTCTGTCTTTGCGGCAGGATTTTTTGGCCAGCTGCACAAAGCAGTGCCTTTATGTTTGTGCAGCTTTACAGTGCCGTCCACGCAGGGTTTTGCACCCGGGCGGCGCGGATTGACCTATTCTGCCCCTGTTTTGGACAATTCTGTTTCTTGCAGGGGTCAAGGCTCACCCCAGCTTAATGCCCAGCTCGCCGGGCAATGCCCAGTGTCTGGCGCAGTCGGCCAGCGTTTCTTCCAGCTTTTTGACAAAATAGAAGCAGTCGCCGTCCTGCTCCACCCGCTCAACCAGTTCGGGGCGGATGGGGGTGATGGGGTTCTGCTGCACAAGGCGCACGGCGTGGATATGGGGCAGGTCAGCCTCAACGCCGCAGATGGGCGGCTCGCCGGTGACGGTGGCCGTGATGGCGTCCACCAGCTTTTGCATATCGCCGCCGGGGGCCACCGCGTCATAGTCAAAAGGCGTGCCATCGGCCATCACGCCATGGAACACCGGCTTTTCCCCAGTGTAGGTGATGGTCGCCTTTTCAAACTCCATCACGCCCACCGGACCCCAGCACTCGGTGCGGATGGGGTGGGCAGTGTAGTACAAAATCGGCGTATCGCCGGCAATTTTGAACCGCAGTGCCGCCACATCGTAGTTTTCCACGTTCGGGTTGCCGCGGTACAGTTCGGCCTGTACGCCGGTGATATCGCAGGCTGTGCGCATCGTCGGCCCCAGTAAAAACGTCAGCATCTGGAAATGATGGGCGCAGGCGTTGGTAAAGGGGCTGTCAAAGACTTCGCGCCCATGGCAGGTGATGTGCCCGGCCCAGTCGTTGCGGGCGTAGTAGTTTGCGCCGCGGCGGAAACCGTGGTAGACGGCAATGCGCTTGGGTGCGCCGAACCGCCCGGCCAAGATATCCTGCTTCAGAGCCAGCACGTCGCGACGGTAGTCGATCTGGTAGCCGATGGAGAGGAACCGCCCGGCTTTTTGGGCGGCTGTGCGCATCGTCTCGGCCTCCTGGGTAGTCAGGCAGAGGGGCTTCTCGCACAGAACGTTCAGCCCATGCGCCAGACAGAGCAGCACCATATCGGTGTGGAAATGCACCGGCGAGACGAGTACTGCAAGGTCGGCGGTATCGTTCGCAAAAAAGGCTTCGAGACTAGGGTAGATCGGGATACTCTGTTCCCGGATGATGGGTATGCGGTCGGCAAGATGAGGGTCGATATCGCAGATGGCCGCCAGGTCCGCGCCGTAATCGCGCTGGGCCATCGTCTCGACATACAGCCGCCCATACCCGCCCGCCCCCACAAGCACAATGCGCGGGCGTTGGTTGGACATGAAAATTCCTCCAGTCATTTATAATTTCACGCGATACGTCTGCACCTCAAACGGCTTGACGTGCAGCTGGGCATCCGCGGCAGCGGCCTCGCCGATAGGGTTTTCCATCAAATCACAGGGTACAAGTGCCTGCACCGGCAGGCCGGATTGGATATGATAGAACGTGTCGGCCTTTTTGCTCTCGTAGACGCGCAGAATGATATCCCCGCTGCTGTCATCGGCGGGCTTGACTGTATCCAGGATAACATTTTTCGCATCGGTGGTAAAGGCGGAGAATGCGTGCAGCGCACCGCCAAGTTCAACAAACGGTGCATCATTGAACGCTGCCGCCTGCTGCACGATGGGTGCCTCGGCGAAAGACGTGTTCCACGCGGTAAAGCCGTAGCGGAAGGTCTGCTCGCCCTGGTCGGTGCCCATCTCGGGTGAGGCCGCTGCCCGCAGCAGCGTCAGCTCGATGCTGTTCTGCTCCACGCCGACACCGTACTTGCAGTCGTTTACCACCGCGCAGCCGTGGGCGTTGTCGGCCAGGGCTGTGTAGCGGTGGTTGCAGACCTCAAACCGCTGCTGGTCATAGCCGCGGCTGCGGTGGGTCGGGCGCTCGACATAGCCGAACTGAATTTCATGGTACGCATTCTCCGCACGCACATCCACCGGGAACTCGACTTTCAGCAGGCGGTGCAGCTCGTGCCACTGGACGGTGGTATCGAACTCGGCCACCGGGCTGTCTGCGCACAGCGTGATGGTCTGCGCGACGGTGGAATGGCCGATCTTCCCGGTCCATCGCACCGATGCAGCAAAACCGGCGGCCTCTACAATTTCAAATGTTTCCGCCGTGGAGGTCCAGGAATCCTGTTCGCGGTAGTTGCTGTCGATATCCCAGGCATCGAAGATGCGGGGCACATCCTTGTACATCCGCAGCACGTTCATCGGGCGGCCTGCGGTCATCTCGCGGCCATCCAGCGTGTAGCCGGTCACATGCCCCTCGCGGTCCAACGTCAGCGTCACGCGGTCACTGCGCAGGATCGCGCCGTCGGCGGTAGCCGTGGCGGTCACAGCCGCCGGGGCTGTGCCGTTGGCGGCGGGCAGCAGCGTCACCGCGCCGAACGCGGGCAGCGTAATCCGCGCCTTGCCCGCACAGACCGGCACAGTCTCGCCCTCGGCGGTTTTCGCACCGTTGGCAAAAGCGGCGGGCAGGTCGATGATTTCCTCCCGCGCGAAGCCCTGGCCGTTAAAGACGGTCACGGCGTTCTCATTGGGCGTCAGCAGAGCGCGGCGGGCGGCGGTGTACAGCGCAGCGGCGTCCTTTTGCAGCGCAGCGTGGGCGGCGTTTGCCTCGGTGTACACGCGGGCGATGGACGAACCGGGCAGGATATCGTGGAACTGGTGCAGCAGCAGAACTTTCCACAGGCGCTCGGCCTCGGCGGCGTTGTAGGCATGGCCGCGTTGGGCAGCCAGTGCGCCCCACAGCTCCATGTGGTGCAGGGCGTGCTCGCTGCGGCGGTTGTTTTTCTTCACGGCGGCCTGGGTCGTGTAAGTGCCGCGGTGGGCGTTGAAGTACAGTTCGCCGTCCCATGTGTTCTTCGGCCCGCCCTTGGCCTGCAAATCGTCAAAGAAATCCAGCGGCGACATCATCTCGACCCGGGGCATACCCTCCAGATCTTTTTCGCGCAGGGCGTACTCGATGTAATCGCGACAGGGGCCGCCGCCGCCATCACCGTAGCCAAAGGGAATCAGGAAATCTTCCAGATGCCGCTTCTGCACGCGGTTTTTCCAGACGCCGCATAGCTCCTTGGGGTCGGTGCGGTAGGTGTAGTTGGTTGGCAGGAAGGATACGACCTGACTGCCGTCCATGCCCTTCCAGTTGAAGTAGTGGTAGGGGAACGGATCGCCCTCGTTGTAGCTCCAGAAGATTTTCTGCGTGACCAGATACTTTACGCCGCAGCTTGCCAGCAGCTGGGGCAGCACAGCGGAATAGCCGAAGGTATCCGGCAGCCAAAGCATCTTGCTGTCCACGCCGAACTCTTCTTTATAGAACCGCTTGCCGAGAACCAGCTGCCGCACAAGCGCTTCGCCTGACGGCATATTCGTGTCCGGCTCGACATACATTGCGCCCTCGGCGATCCATCGGCCGTCTTTTACGGCCTGTTTGATGCGAGCATACAGCTCCGGGTAGTGTTCGCGGCACATCTCGTAGGCGGCGGGCTGGCTCTGGATATAGCGGTACTCGGGGTAGCGGTCCAACAGGCGCAGCTGCGCGGCAAAGGTGCGGGCGGTCTTGCGGTGGGTCTCGGCCATCGGCCACAGCCATGCCAGATCAAGGTGAGAGTTACCGATGGCGGCCATCAGCGGCGCGGTGCTGCCGTTGTGGGCCTGCATCAGCGGGCGCAGGGCAGCGCGGGCTTTGCGGTAGCTCTCGTCCCGGGCGGCGGGCGGCTGCTCAAAGTCCACGATGCGGGTGTATTCTTCGAGGCCGTCGGCGATTTTGGCCGCCCGCAGCGAATCCTCGGGGAGTTCGTCCATCAGCATGAGCAGGGTGGATACGTCCATCCACAGCTGGTAGGCGTCCTCGTTCCAGACGCCGAAGGTGCTGCGGCCCACCCGGGTGCGGCTCCCCTCGGCCTTGGGGTCTCCCAGCGTGCCGGGCAGCACGGGGCCGGTGCAGCAGCCACCCACATCGGGGAAATAGTGTCCGGCGTAGACCTCAAACAGCAGGTCAAACTTCTGCCCCGGTTCAGCGCAGCGGGTCAGCACATTATCGCTGATATAGTGGTGCGGCACGCTGACCCACTCGGCACGACGGGTGCCGAAAGCCTGTCCGTTGACGAACAGCGTGGCCTCGCCGCCCATATCCAGCGACATGGCCACGGCCTTGCCTGCGGTTTCTTCCGGCAGCGTGACCGTAGCGCGCAGCCACAGATATTCCCAGGTGTGCCCCCAGACCGTGCCCACCGGCACAGGCCGGAAGCCGCCGTCCACCGCCTGTTCGGGCGTCAGGTGATCCATCGTGGTAAAGCCCTCAAAGGCGATTTCCCCCTCTGGGCGGTAGAAGTCCTGCGCCAGCACGCGCTGCCAGTGTGCAATCCGATCCTTATATTCGGAATGAAGTAATTCCATGGTATGCCCCCTTACAAGTTTTGAACAAATGCAATCAAAGTGTTTCATGCTGGAAACCTGATTTGCGTTGTGCTACAATCTAAATGCGCACAGCGCGCCTTGAGTTTAGCATACTCGTCTGCCGGGCAGTGTGCAATTCACAAATCCGTACTTTACCGGTAAAATTTCGACTTTTGCGTGGTTTTTTATGAATTTTCGGGACACACATCGGATTTTTGTACCGAAAAATCAAGTTTTTGACTTGACGCAGGTGTATGGAAACGGTCACACTTATAGATGTATTATAGTATAAATTATAGTATAAATCGACCACCGCAGCGCACAGCGTTCTATAAATACAATAAATATAAAAAAGGAAGTCCTCCATGCGTAAGCTTCAAACGTTCTGGCAGAACCTGCATCTGCGGGCGAAATTTCTGCTGATTTTGCTGGTCGGCATCGTCATCATCGGCGTGGACGCCATTGCGACGCTGCTGATTCCGCTGCGCGCCTACGACGAGCAGCTGTACGAGAGCAGCTCCCAGATGATCTCCCTTTATGCCGAGCAGATCAAGCACGAGATGAAAAACTATGAGGATATCAGCTACCGCATCCTGACGGATTCCTCGCTGCAGGAAAATCTGGCCATCATAAAAGATGCTTCCCCGGGCACGCTGACCTGGATTGAGGCAGAGCGCAACGTCGCCAGCCGCGCGGCGTATTACAGCCTATGGTTCTCCAACACGGTCAGCTTTCAGCTGCGCACGTCGCGGGGCACCACATACAGCCACTTTTTCCGGGCGTCCAGCGGCGCGAACGAGCTGACCGATGAACGCATGACCGCAGCTGCCTGGCGGCAGGGCCGGTTCGTCTGGCTGACCGAGGAGAACGGCGACGCCTCCCGTCTGTTTCTGGTGCGCGAGATCCGCGAGATGGAGAACATGACGCTGGACAACCTCGGCTATATGCTCATCGAGGTAGATTTTCCCTCGTTGGTCGAGCAGTACAGCCAGGCCATGGGCAGTCTGGGCGTAGAGCCGCGCTGTGCGGTCTATAATAAAGGGATCTGCCTGTACGCCAGTGACGAGGGCATCCGTGCGCTGGGCATGGGCGAGGACGGCTACACCTATATGAAATCCGATGGCAAGCCGGTTCTCTGCGTGCGGTACACCGCCACCAACGGGCTGAAATATGTGACCCTGGTGGATTACAGCGGCATCCGCACCACAACGCTGGCTGCGGTCAGCGTCACCATCCTCTGCATCCTGGGGGCGGCGCTGCTGGTCGTAGCCGTCAGCACCGGGCTGATCAACAGCATCCTGGTTCATTTCCAGGTGTTGATGCAAAAATTCGACGCCTTTGCCATCAGCGGTGAGCCGATCTCCACCCAGGAGAGTGCCTGCTACAAAGACCGTTTTGATGAGATCGGCGATTTGCACCGCGGCTTTGACTGGATGACCCGCGAATGGACCCGCGTCAACCACGAAAAAGAAGAACAGCAGCACCTTTTGCAGGAAAAGCAGATGCAGCAGCTGCGCGCTCAGGTGCGCCCGCACTTCCTATACAATACGCTGGAATCCATCTACTGCCTGGCGCAGAACTCCGGCGACAAGCGCATTGCCGTTATGACCTCGTCGCTGGGAAAACTGCTGCGTGCCTCGCTCAACGACAAGCGCGACGTCGTCACCGTGCGGGAGGATCTGCAGACCGTGCGCGACTACCTGAGCATCCAGGAGATACGCTACGGTGAGCGTTTGCAGGTGGAGTACGCCGTGGACGATGCCGTCATGCCCTGCCACATCCCGGCCATGACTGTGCAGCCGCTGGTGGAAAACGCCATCCACCACGCCGCCGAGCATATGCTGGACACCTGCATTATCCGCATCAGCGGCAATGTAGTTCCGGACGGCATAGACGTTATCGTGCAGGACAACGGTCCCGGCATCGACGAGGATATTCTGACCAAGCTGGAAAGCGGCGAGGTCCAGCCCGAGGGGCTTGGTATCGGGCTGCGCAACATCCACAAGCGTGTACAGCACACCTTTGGCAAAGAGTACGGCCTGCGCATCCGCTGCGAGGACGGCTGCACGCAGATCATCATCCATCTGCCGGATACAAGGCCGGAGAAACCTGAAACACCCCGGGCGGATTTCTCAACGCCCCGCGGTACAGGAGAAAAGAAGGGAGAACACCGTGTACAAACTGTTATTGGTCGATGATGAACCCATCATACGCGAGGGATTGGAGCGGATGATCGACTGGGAAAAGCTGAGCTTGAAAATGACAGCCTCCTGCCCGAACGCCATTGCCGCGCTGGACAGCATGACCGACGATATGCCCGATATCCTGCTGACAGACATCCGCCTGCCGGGCATGACCGGCCTGGAACTGGTGCAGCGTGCCGTGGCCCTGCACCCGATGCTGCAATGTATCGTGCTGTCGGGGTATGATACCTTCCAGTACGCGCAAGAGGCGCTCAAATACGGTGTCATCGAGTATCTGCTTAAGCCCTGCGACCAGGAGGAATTGGAGAACGCCTTGCGCCGTGCTTGCACGAACATTGACAAAAACCGCAAAAAGGTTTTGTATCTCTATGATGAGCGTCGCCAGCGCATCAAATCGCTGGTGGACAGCTTCAACGCCCTGCGGGAGAGCGGCCTGAATGCCGACCAGATCAAGCGCCAGGTTGGCGAGCTGGTCAAAACAGTGGAAGACCCCAGCCTTTTGCAGGAAACGCTGATCGCCGTTGTGACCGGCAGCATGGGCAGCGGCCAGACCGAGTGGGGTATGAATGTCATCACCGACGCACTGCGCGACCGTGAATCGCTGGAAGACCTCATCGTGCGCAGCCTGCTGCGCCTACGCAAGGAGGGCGGTGCTGCCCGCAGCAATGATTTTGTGCAGCAGATGCTTGCCTATATGAACGCCCACTATGCCGACGAGGCGCTGTCCCTGCAATATATTGCCGACAATGTAGTATATATGAACGCCGACTACATCGGCCGCGAGTTCACCCGCTCTGTGGGGCAGAAATTCAGCAGCCAGCTTTTGAGCATCCGCATGGAACACGCCAAGCTGCTGATACGCAGTGATCCCTCGCTGCACAGCTACGAAATTGCCGAGAAAGTCGGCCTGGGCGAGAACCCGCACTATTTCAGCCAGCTGTTCCGCAAATACACTGGCATGACTCCCAAGGACTACCGCAAGCAGCTGGACGAGCAGACCGGGCAGGGGTAAACCCGCACCGCCCACCCAAAAGCCGCCGATTTCCGGCGGTTTTTCTGTTTTTTCTGGGTACATCCCGGAAAAACATACCAAAAAATCGAAAAAGTGAATTCAGTTTCGCAAAACTTTTGGCTATAATGATGACAACAAAAAGAAACACATGGAGGTGCTTCACGTGAAAAAGAAACAAGTACTCGCAACCCTATGCGCCAGTATGATGGTCGCCAGCGTTGCCACCGGCTGCGGCTCTGCTGCCGAGTCCGCCGCGGATTCCACCGCAGCTTCCACTGACAGCACGAATGCCAGCACAGAGGCTTCTTCCGCCAGCACGACGGCGGACGGCAAGACCCAGCTGAACATCCTGTGGTGGGGTTCTCAGACCCGCCATGAGCTGACCACCCAGATGCTGGAGAAATTCCAGGAAGAGAACCCCGACATTGAAGTCGTGATGGACTACTCTGACTGGGACGGCTACTGGACCAAGCTGCCCGCTCAGGTCGCCGGCGGCCAGACCCCCGACGTTTTCCAGATGGACTACGCCAAGCTGGCACAGTACGTTGAAAACGGCGTTATGGCACCGCTGGATGATTACGTTGCCGACGGCAGCCTTGACCTGAGCAACGTTGCCCAGAGCGTCATTGACTCCGGCTCGATCGACGGCAAGCTGTACGCCGTCTCCACCGGCACGAACGCCCCCGTCATGCTGTACCGCAAGGACATTCTGGATGACCTGGGCATCGAGATGCCGATGAACCCGACGATGAGCGAGTATACCGACATTTCCAAGAAAGTCTATGAGGCCACCGGCCTGCGCGATACTTTCGTGACCAGCTGCTCTGCGGATAACCTGCGTTTCCGCCTGCGCAACTACGGCATGAACCTTTACAATGACGACGCTTCTGCCCTGGGCTTCGACGATCCGAAGTACATCGTGGATATGTGGCAGCTGGCACTGGATGCTCAGAACGAGGGCTGGGGTCTGATGATCGGTGAAGAGACCGCCACCACTGCCTTTGACTCGATGGTCATGGACTCCTGGAGCCGCTACCAGAACTCCAATGAGCTGCAGGCTTACCGCGATGCTACCGGCAAGGACATCAGCATGGTCATGATTCCCAACACCGATGACGCCACCGCTTCCGCCACCTATCTGAAGCCCGCCATGTTCTGGTGCGTTGCTGCAGACAGCGATGTCAAGGACGCCGCGGTTCGCTTCATCAACTACTTCGCCAATGACACCAGTTGCTACGATATCGTTGGTATCGAGCGCGCCGTTCCCATCTCCTCTGAGATGCGCGAGTATGTCGCCCCCACTCTGGACGAGGTCGGCAAGCAGGTCGTTGAGTTTGTTGACTACGTCAGCCAGCCCAACATGGCTTCCCCGCTGATGAACCCCGACCCGGCAAAGCACTCCGAGATCTCTGACCTGCTGAGCCAGTACTCCGACCAGGTCCGCTACGGCGAGATCACCGACCTGCCCACTGCTGCCCAGCAGTTCATGGACGAAGCAAACGCCATCCTGGCCAGCGCTGAGTAAGATTTGATTTTCTTCCTTATCCCCTTCTTCTTTTAAAAGTTTTCTTCTCCTTGATCGCGTCGGAGGTCTTTCCCTTCGGCGCGATTCTTTGAATCACCCCACATTCCATGAAAGGAGCCATTGCCATGAAACAGAAAGACGGCTTTTCCCACAAGCTCGGCAGCTGGCTTGATCGGGACAATGTTGCAGGCTATGTCTTTATTCTCCCCTTTATCATCGGTCTGATCGTGTTCACTGCCATTCCCTTTTTCACCTCGCTGTACCTGGCCTTCACCAACTACAACATCCTGTCCGCCCCCAAGTGGGTGGGCCTTGACAACTTCAAGAAGATGTTCTTGGAGGATGATCTGTTCTGGACGTCCTTCAAAGTCACTTTCAAGTTTGCACTGATCCAGGTGCCCATCAAGCTGACAGTCGCACTGCTCGTCGCGCTGGTGCTGTCCCGCTCTACCCGACTGACCAGCTTCTACCGCGCCGCGTTCTACATTCCGTCCCTGATGGGCGGCAGCGTTGCCATCGCCCTGCTGTGGAAGCAGCTGTTCTCCCCCAAGGGCGTCATCAACCAGGTGCTGGGCTTCTTCGGCCTGCCGGACAGCACCGCCTGGCTGGGCAACCCCAAGACCGCGCTGGGCACCCTGATTGCCCTGGGCGTGTGGCAGTTCGGCTCCTCGATGCTGATTTTCCTGGCCGCCATCAAGAACATTCCCCAGAGTTACCACGAGGCCGCCATCGTGGACGGTGCCGGCCCTGTGCGCCGCTTCTTCTCCATCACGCTGCCGATGCTGACCCCCATCATCTTCTTCAACCTCATCAACCAGGTCATCGGCGCGTTTCAGGCGTTCAACTCCAGCTACCTCATCACCGGCGGCAAGCCGCTGAACACGACCCTGTACTACGGTGTCTACCTGTACAACAAGGCCTTCAACCAATTTGAGATGGGCTACGGCAGCGCCATGGCATGGTTCATGCTGTTGATCATCGCCTTCTTCACGGCTTTGATCTTCCGCTCCTCCAGCGCGTGGGTCTACTATGAATCGGAAGGACGGTAATTGACTATGTTGATGAAATACATTTCCCCCAGCATGTCTCGCCGGCGTGCGGTCAGTACCACCATCTACCATGTGCTGATGCTGCTTGTCAGCTTCCTGATGCTCTACCCGGTGCTGTGGCTGATTGCCTCGTCCTTCAAGCCCAACGGTGATATCTTTACCACCGCCACCTCCCTTATCCCTGCCCAGTCCACGCTGGAACACTACATCAAGGGCTGGCAGGGTTTTGGCGGCTACACCTTCACGGTGTTCTTCAAGAACTCGCTGTTCGTCGCCATTCTTTCCGCCATCGGCATGACGATTTCCTCGGCGCTCGTCGCCTTTGGTCTGGCGCGCATCCGCTTCAAGGGCCGCAACGTCTGGTTCGTGCTGATGATCATTACGATGATGCTTCCCGGTCAGGTCATGATGATCCCCCGCTTTGTCCTGTTCAACAAAATGGGCTGGGTCGGCAGCTATCTGCCGATGATCGTACCGTCTTTCTTTGCCAGCGGCTTCAACATCTTCCTCATCATGCAGTTCATCCGCGGCATCCCCCGCGATATGGACGAGGCCGCCAAGATCGACGGCTGCAGCTGGTACGGCGTTTTCTTCCGCATCATCGTCCCGATGATTGTGCCCTCCCTCGTCACTGTCGGCGTGCTGACCTTCATGGGCAGCTGGGAAGATTTCATGGGTGCGCTGCTCTACTTGAACAAGCCCGCCACTTACACCGTTGCCTACGCTTTGAAGATGTTCAACGACAGCTCGATGTCTGACTACGGCGCAACATTTGCCATGTCCACTGCCTCCCTTGTCCCGGTGCTGACCCTCTTCTTCTTCTTCCAGAAGAACCTTGTCGAGGGTATCTCCATCCAGGGTCTGAAAGGCTGAGTTTTCCACATTTCAACAAGGAGAATTTGCGTATGCTCTGTATCGACAGACTTCCCGCCATCCCACTGGTGGCGTCTGACCCCTATCTTTCCATCTGGATGCCCGCTGACACGATGACCCAGACCGACACCTGCCATTGGAGCGGCCCGGCCAAGTCCATCCGCGGTGTGCTGACCGTGGACGGTGCTGCCTGCCGTTTCCTGGGCGAGGGTGCAGAGCCGGAGGCCGCGCTGACCGAACTGAAAGTCACGGCCACCCGCACCCGCTTTGTCAGCGAGTTTGGCGGCGTGCAGCTCGAAACCACCTTTGCCACTCCCGCCCTGCCCGACGATTTGGATCTGCTGAGTATGCCCCTGACACTGGTCACATTCAGCGCCAAGGCCACCGACGGCAAGGCACACGACGTGCAGGTCAAGCTGCACCTGTCCGACAAGCTTTGCTATGACGGTGAGCTGCGCCCGAATATGATCGACGGCGCGTATACGCTGGGCACAAAGCAGACCGTCTACATCGGCCAGGAGACCCAGAAGCCGCTGAGCCACTCCGCTGACCACATCACGATCGACTGGGGCTACCTGTACCTGAGCGCCGACGGCGTTGTCAAGGCCGTCGGCGACGGCGTGCAGACCACCTGCAGCCTGACCGTGGGCGGTGCGCCCGCGCAGGCCGTCATCGCCTATGACGATATTGCCTCCATCAACTACTTCGGCGATCTGTGCAAGGCATGGTATCGCCGTGATGGCCGCCAGATCACCGATGCCATCCTTTACGCCCAAAAGCACTTTGACGAGATCCTGCTGCGCTGTGCTGCCATGGATGAGACCGTCAGCAACGATGCTCAGAAAGCCGGCGGTCAGGACTACGAGGATATCGTCAACGCCGCCTGGCGGCACACCTTTGCCGCGCACAAGCTTATCGCCACGCCCAAGGGCGAGATGGCATTCCTCTCCAAGGAGAACGATTCCAACGGCTGCATCGGCACGGTGGATGTGAGCTACCCCTCCATCCCGCTGTTCCTGCACTACTGCCCCGAGCTCGTCAATGCCCTCTGCCGCCCGGTGCTGGAATTTGCCTCCATGCCGGTTTGGGACTGCGATTTTGCCCCGCATGATGTCGGCCGTTACCCGCTGGCCACCGGCCAGGTTTACGCTGCCCGCAAACCCATTGGCCGCACGGCCAGCCACCCGCCGTACTACCTGTACCCTGCCGGTACGGATGTGTGGGATCCGCGCTACCAGATGCCGGTGGAAGAGTGCGGTAATATGCTGATTATGCTGGAGGCCGCCCGCGCCTTTGGCGCGGACAAGGCACTGGCCGATCAGTACCGCTCGCTGCTGGACAACTGGGTCAAGTATCTGGTACAATATGGTGAGGACCCTGCCGAGCAGCTGTGCACCGACGACTTTGCCGGGCACCTGGCACACAACGTCAATCTGGCCGCCAAGGCCATTGTGGGCGTGGCCTGCTATGCCCGCCTGACCGGCGACGAGAGCTGCACCGCCCAGGCCAAGACGATGGCCGCCCACTTGCTGGAAAAAATCGGCGATAAAGGCAACACCCCGCTGACACTGGACGGCCAGGGCTGGAGCATGAAGTACAATCTGCTGTGGGACAAGGTGCTGCACCTCGGCCTGTTGCCCGACAGCTTCTACGCCGCCGAGACCGCCAGCTATCTGCCGCGCATCAACACCTACGGCCTGCCGCTGGATTCCCGCGCGGACTACACCAAGTCCGACTGGATCTGCTGGACCGCCCGCATGGCGGACGACCCGGCCGTGCGTGCCGCGCTGATTGCGCCGGTTGCCAAAGAGCTACACGAGACAACGTCCCGCGTACCGTTCTCTGACTGGTACGACACGAAAACGACTCGGTTCGTGGCCTTTATCGGCCGCAGCGTGCAGGGTGGACTGTTTGCACTGATGCTGTGATTTTCCCCTAGCCGCGCAGGGCAGACGTCCCGCGCGGCTGTTCGTGATTTGCAAGCGGCTTTACTCCGTAGCGGCGCACCTATGTGTACGCCCGCAGCCGTTTGCCACGCAAGGCGGGCGCACACGCAGGTGCGCCCCTACATATACCGAAGAGGAGGTTTCCCATGAGAATTTACGCGTTTGCTGATGAAGCATCCCCCGCCATCGACAGCCAGATTGCGGCGATGCGCCGCAATGGGCTGAACGGCCTGGAAATCCGCGGGGTAGACGGCGAGAACGTCTCCGCCATTTCCCTGGAAAAGGCCAAAGAGGTGCGCCGCAAGCTGGACGACGCGGGGCTGTGCACCTGGTCCATCGGCTCGCCCATCGGCAAGATCGATATTGAGACCGGCGATTTTGCCGCCCACCTTGAGCAGCTGCGCCACACGCTGGAAGTTGCCCAGGTGCTGGGCGCAAAGCGGCTGCGGATGTTCTCCTTCTACATCCCCGTAGGCAAGGATCCCGCCGACTACCGCAATAGGGTCATCGACCAAGTGGGCGAAATGCTCCGCGTGGGCGAGGGCAGCGGCGTGCTGTTCTGCCACGAAAATGAGAAAGGCATCTACGGTGATATCGCCTCCCGCTGCCTTGACCTGCACAAAGCGTTCCCCCAGATGCGCGGCGTGTTCGACCCCGCCAACTATGTGCAGTGCGGCCAGGAGACGTGGAGCGCCTGGGAAGAACTGAACCCCTACATTGACTACCTGCATATCAAAGACGCATTGGCCGATGGCAGCGTTGTGCCCGCGGGCAAGGGTCTGGGCAACGTCAAGCGTATTCTGGACGCCTACCGCGCCCAGGGCGGTGAGGACGTGACCGTGGAACCGCACCTGCAAGTGTTTGAGGGACTGAAAGACCTGGAACAGGACGGCAATACCAGCCATGTGGGCGGCTACCGCTATCCCAGCAGCGATGCCGCCTTTGACGCCGCCTGCAACGCCCTGAAGGAGTTTTTGTAACATGGAGCTGCACCTGCCGCCGAAACCTCAGCCCGTCGTCGGCCCCGGGGAATTTCAATTTGCCGCCGTGGGGCTGGAACACGGCCACATCTACGGCATGACAAACGGTCTGCTGGAAGCCGGTGCAACACTGACCGCCGTTTGGGATGAAGACCCGGAAAAAGTTGCCGCCTACCGCCGCACTTTTCCTCAGGCGCGGGCAGCGGCCAGCTTGGACGAGCTGCTGGCCGACCCGGATATTCAGCTTATCGCCAGTGCCGCCATCCCCAGCGAGCGCTGCCCCCTTGGCCTGCAGGTGATGGCCGCCGGGAAAGACTATTTTGTTGACAAAGCGCCAATGACGAGCCTGCCCCAGCTGGAAGCAGCCCGCCGCGCTGTGGCCGAGACTGGCCGCAAGTACATGGTCTACTACTCTGAACGGCTGCACAGCGAGGCCGCCACGCTGGCAGACTATCTTATCAAACAGAACACGATTGGCCGTGTGCTGCACGTTGAGGGCTTCGGCCCACACCGCTTGGGCGGCCCGCGCCCGGCCTGGTTTTACGAGAAAGCGCGGTACGGCGGCATTTTGTGCGATATCGGCAGCCACCAACTGGAACAGTTTCTCTACTTTGCCGGGGTCGAGAATGTCGACATCACCTTTGCCCGCAAGGCCAACTACGCCCACCCCGCCACGCCGGAGTTTGAGGATTTCGGCGAATGTACCGCCACCGCCGCCAACGGCGTGAGCGGGTATTTTCGGGTAGACTGGTTCACGCCAGACGGCCTGCGCAACTGGGGCGATGGCCGGACGTTCATCACCGGCACAGACGGTTACATCGAACTGCGCAAGTTCATCGACCTGGCCGCCGGCGAAAAGCGGGAGAACATGGTCTACTGGGCCAACCGGCAGGGTGAGTTCAGCACGAATGCCACCGGCAAGGTGGGCTGCCCTTTCTTTGGGCGGCTGATCCGCGACTGCATCGACCGCACCGAGACCGCCATGACTCAGGCGCACGCCTTTAGAGCTGCCGAGCTATGCTTGAAAGCCCAGCAGATGGCCGACCAATAAAAAACACAAATCCCCCTGCACGACAACGTGCAGGGGGATTTTGTGTTGTGCGTTATTCCGCGTCGATGACCAATCTGCCCTGCTCATCAAAATGTGCCGGGGAGATAAAGGCGATGCGATCAGTGCCGGTGGCCTCGGTGCGGCCATGGTAGCAAATCATCAATTCGCCCGCCGTGGTGCGGAACATACAGTTGTGGCCGGTGCCGGTCACCTGTGCGCCGCGCTCCAAAATCGGGTTTTCCGGTGCTTTTGTGTAGGGGCCCAGCGGGGTGTCAGCCGTAGCGTAGCCAACGGCGTAGTCCGGCCCTGCAAAGAAATTGCCGGAGTAGGTCATGTAGTATTTTCTGTTGTGCTTCAGGAGATACGAACCCTCGTTCCAGCGGCGGCCTGTGGCGGCAGCGCTGCGCCCCTCCCACTCCTGCTCCGGGCGCAGCAGCAGCACAGGTTCGCCGATAACACCGGTAAAATCGGGCTTCAGCTCCACGCCGTAGATCCAGCTTTCTTCAAGGCCGTCCACATTGTGCTCATAGCAGCAGCGGGAATAGTAAAGGTAGTATCGCCCATCCTCGGTGTAAACGTCGGCATCGATGATGGGATACCCTGGGTCAAAAATCGGCTTGTCGGCCATATCGGCGAACGGCCCGGCCGGGTCATCTGCCACGGCGACGCCGATTCGGAAGTTTTCCAGTGCACCGGTCGGGTTTTCTTTCCAGTCGGCACTGTAAAACAGGTAGTATTTTCCGTTTATCTCATAGCACTCGGGCGCCCAGAAGCAACCCACGCCCCAGCGGGCGGTATCCTTGCCGATGGCTGTGCCGCATCGCTGCCAGTGCACCAAATCATCGGACACATGGATAGGGATGCCGCTACCGTCCTCGCTAGTGCAGTAAAGGTAGTACCGCCCATCGACAGCACGCAGGATAAATGGATCCGCCGCCGGGAAAGACAGCTGCGTTGTTTTTGACATAGCGTTCTCCTTGTTACCAATTCACCTGCCAACGGCGGCTGTATCGGCCGTCGGGGTGCTCTGTATCGGTCTTGGGCTTATAGGCGGAGGTCTTGACCCGCTCGGCCAGCAGCTTATCAAACAGCACGGTATCCGGCGGCAGCGGCATGGCGGCGTTGCCGGTCCACTGGGAGAGATAGGCCGCGTTGGAGATGGCCAGCTCTTTTAGGCCGTCCTCGCCGGGGCTGAGCAGCGGTGCGCCGTGCAAAATCGCATCCGCGAAGTTCCGCAAAATGCCGATGTGCGCGGATTCGGGCGCGTCGGGGGTGAGCTCCTGATAGTCGCAGTCCGGCGTCACAAAGTTGTCGGAGCTGGCAAAGCGGATGGCATCCTCGGGCGTTTTCAACCGCCACCATTTCAGCACACCGTTCTCCAGGACAAGCTTACCCTTTGTGCCGGCAATTTCCAGCCGGTTCGTGCCGGGCATCTCGCCGGTGGAGGTAATGAACACACCAGTCGCACCGTTCGGGTACTTGGCAAAAATCGTCGCGTCGTCCTCGACCTCTATGTGGTGGTAGCGAGCCACGTCGCAGTAGCCGGTCACGCTCTCAGGCATGCCGCAGATCCATTGCCACAGGTCAAGATTGTGGGGTGCCTGATTCAGCAGCACGCCGCCGCCCTCGCCCGCCCAGGTGGCACGCCACGCACCGGAATCATAGTAATGCTGGGTGCGATACCAGTTTGTGATGATCCATACCGAGCGCTTGAGCTGCCCAAGCTGGCCGCCCTGCACGATTTCCCGCGCCTTGGCGAACAGCGGGTTCGTGCGCTGGTTCAGCATCAGGGCAAACACTTTGCCGCTGGCTTTTGCCTGTGCACACAATGCCTGTGCGACCGAAAGGCGGACATCCAACGGTTTTTCCACCAGCACGTGCAGCCCAGCCGCTAACGCCAGCGAGGCAATTTTGCTGTGCAGCGGATGGGGTACAGCAACGATGGCCGCCTGCACACCGCCTGCGGCCAACAGTGCGTCCTCGCTGGCATAGCAGGCCACACCGGGCCACGCTTTGGCGGCATAGGCCAGCCGCGCAGGGTCGGTGTCGCAAACTGCGGCCAGCGCCAGGCCGGGCACACGGTCATCCCACAGGCTTTGGGCGTGTGCCGTGCCCATGTTGCCAATGCCGATGACCGCCGTTTTTACCTTTTCCATTTTATTTTGCCCCGCCGCCGTAGCTGGACGCAGTGTCCATGACCACGTCGGTGTCCTCTTTCAGGCGGGAGTGAGCGCGGCGCTCGTTGAGCAGGTTCAGGAACTTTTTCTCATCGATGGGCAGCGTGACCGTCTCGCCCAGCCAGGACGACAGGTGGATGGCGTTGGAGAGCATCAGACCGTTGATGCCCTCGCGGCCGTCTGCCACCAGCGGTGCGCCGGTCTGGATGTGGGCGGCAAAGGCATTCAGCACGCCTGCGTGCTGCGGGTTTTCGCCGTCGGTCTCGACCTCGACACGCTCACAGCCGGGCTTTTCAAAGCCCTCCTTGCAGGTGGCGCACCAGATGCGCTCATCCTCTTTCAGGCGGTCGTAGGTCAGGCCGTTTTCGTCGCAAATCAGACGGCCTTTCGTGCCGGTGATTTCCAAGCGATTCGTGCCGGGGGCGTCGGCGGTGGTGGTGATGAACACACCCGTCGCACCGTTGGCAAACTCCATGTAGGCGGTCACGTCGTCCTCGACCTCAATGTCGTGCCACTTGCCCTCATGGCAGAAAGAATGCACGCGCACTGGCAGGCCGCACAGCCATTGCAGTAGATCCAGCTGGTGGGGGCACTGGTTCAGCAGCACACCGCCGCCCTCACCGGCCCAGGTCGCACGCCATGCACCGGAGTCATAATAAAACTGGGTGCGATACCAGTCGGTGACGATCCAGTTCACGCGCTTGAGCTCACCCAGTTCGCCCGCGTCCAGCATCTCCTTCATCTTGCGGTAGACGCAGTTGGTGCGCTGGTTGAACATCATGCCGAAGGTCAGCTCGGGGTGTTTGTCGGCCTCGGCGATCATCTCCCGCACCTGTAAGGTGTAGACGCCCGCGGGCTTCTCGCACATGACGTGCTGCCCGGCGCGGAACGCCTCGATGGCCAGCGTGGGATGCTGGTAGTGCGGCACGGCGATGAGAACCGCGTCGCAGCATTTGGCGGCGATAAGGTCGCTGCCCTCGGTGAAAATGCGGGCATCGGGCAGTTTTTCGGCAGCCCACTGGCGGCGGCTCTCCTTGCGGTCGGCCACGGCCACAATCTCGATATTCGGGCATTTCCCGTCCAGGACATTTTGGATGTGGGCGGAGGCAATGTTGCCCGCGCCGATGATGCCAAGTCGAAGTTTCATTGACAGTTCCTCCTACAATCTTGCCCGGAAAAGGGCACAGCTTTCTAGCTTTGATTGTAGCACGCGCCCCATCCCCAACTCAATGCAAAAAACCTATGTCTGAAATTTGGACTTTTTCGACAGACGTGAATCCGCAGTGATTCACGCCCGAGGAATGTATGAATTTGTATGCGCGCCATGATAGCCACTGTTTTGGGTAGACGCGTTTTGCTACGCTGTGGCATAAACGATACTTTCCCAATGCTAAGCGCAAACGCATTACACTAGGTACAAACTCCATGCTGTTTGACCTGATAGACGGAGTTGATACATGGGCGATTGCGCCCCAAAGCATTGCGCACAAGCTGATATGTGCTCTGCAAAAGTGATGCGGCGTGAAACACAGCGTCCTTTGTATTTTTAGGCACAAGCAGTTGTCGCCTTTGGATACCTGATTTCCACCTCAATTACACACGTTGGGATTGTATGGTGCATATACCGAGAATTGTGGATTTTTCCGCCGAGTGAATCAAAACTGATTCACTTTTTCGAGTCAAGATTTTTGGATGAATCTAAACTGATTCACTCTGGAGCATATACGAATTTGTATGCGTATCCGCTTTGATTACCCCCGCTTTGAGCGGGAACGTGTTTTGCTAGCATAGCATGTGGTCATCCACATGCACATTTCTGGGGCGTACCCCAGACCCCCTGACGAAAGCCTTGCGTCATTCTGATTTTGTGTTTCTCGTAATATCACTATTTTTGTTTTGAGCAGTAGTAAACTGCAAGCGTCATTTTGCTATAAGCGTGACGGTGGTGACGGTGTTCGTGGGATAGGGTAAAGGGGTATATCAAAAACATCGTCATCACCGTCAGCATCGTCATTCTACAGGCAAGCCGTTTTAATCTGCGGCTTGCCTTTTTTAATTTTGATGAAAATTTTTATAGCAGGTAAGATTTTGATTTTTCCCAATGGCTATATAATGCCGGCATTTTATTACAAATTATTACATTTCAAAAGTCTGCGATACTTTTTGCCTTTTCCCAGTGGCTATATAGTGAAAGCGTTTTTTCACTACTTACATAGGAGGAACCCATGAACACGGAATTTCAAAATTTGCCCAATGTTGTCAGCCCCAAGGAAGTGCAAACTTACTTCGGTATCTCACGTTCGACCACCTACCGCATATTCCATGACGCGACTTTTCCTGCGTTCCACATTGGAAACCGACTGCTGGTGCGGCGGGATGAACTGCTTGACTGGCTGGAACGGCAAAAGGTCAATAAAGCCCAAAACGAGAATCCGAAGATTGTCGGGTCTGATGAATAGCTTTCTCCGCACTCTTGTGGTAGTCTTTGTGTCACGAAAGGAGACGATGCACCGTGAAAGACACATCTAAAAAAGCCCTGCGCCGCGGACACAACGAGGGCAACATCCGTCAGCGAACAGACGGACGGTGGGAGGTGCGGCTATCTGCCGGAATCGACTACAAGACAGGCAAGCCCCGGCGTACATCCACCTGCTGCAACACGCGGCAAGAGGCAATCGCAATCCTGCAGCAGCAAGCCCACGAAGTCCGCACACAGGGCTGGCGCGATCCTATGTCGGTGACTCTTGGCGAATGGTACGAATACTGGCTGGAGACTTACATGAAAGATACCGTCAAGCAGTCCACCTACGCCAGCTACCGCAGTTATCTCAACAAGCACTTTTGTGTACTGGGAAAAATCCTGCTCAAGAAGCTTGAACCTCATACCCTGCAGGAATTTTATAACTACAAATTCCGCGAAGAAGGGCTGTCGCCCAAGACGCTTCGCAACTACCACATGGCATTACACAAGTGCTTACAACAAGCTGTAAAAGAGCATCTACTGGTTTATAATCCCTGCGATGCCGTGACCCTGCCCAGCGGAGAAAAGCCCGAAATCAGCGTATTTACCAACGACCAGCAGCGGGCGCTGGTGCAGGCCAGCTACCGCCACCGCTATGGCGTGTTTATCCGCTTAGACCTGTGTACCGGGCTGCGGATGGGGGAGTTGCTGGCACTAAAGTGGGAGGACATCGACTTTTCCACTGCGCAACTTCATGTTCGCCGCACCATCAACCGCCTTGCCAAGTACGAAGCCCACGACGGCGAGAACAAGACCGAAATTGTATTCGGTACACCCAAAACGAAAAACTCCCGCCGCACGATTCCGCTGACCCGCACAATGGTAGATGAGCTTGCCCGCTGGAAACAGCAGCAAGCGCAGGACAAGCAGCGGGCAGGGGATAAGTACACCGATGACGGCTTCATCGTCACCAATGAGTTTGGACACTACTTTGAGCAGAAAACCTTCAAGGATTACTACGACCGCCTGTTGAAGGATGCCGATATCGGACACTTTACCTTCCACGCCCTGCGCCACACCTTTGCCACCCGTGCGCTGGAGTGCGGCATGGACTACAAGACCCTGTCAGCCATCCTTGGTCACTACTCGGTGGCGTTCACAATGGACACCTATGTCCACAGCATGGACGAACACAAGCGCCATGAGATGGACAAGATGGACGATATGTTCGGGATGCAGTACCGCATCTCCATCGAGAATCAGCCGTACCCAGTACTTTGCACCTTATCCCCGGACGGCTGCACCGCCCATGTTCCTGACTTCCCCAAAGTCACCGCACAAGCCCCCACGCTGGACGCCGCCCTGCTCGAGGTCAAGCAGCAAATCCAAAAAGCCCTGCGCCAGTACAAGAACCCACCCATTCCCACCAAACAAGACCAAATCGTAGTGCCAAACAACAGCGTGTTGGTACTCGTCAAGGCGAGCTGACTACGCTGACCGCTCCTATTTTTACCTGCCAACTCCGCAAAATTTATCCACAAAAAGCGCCCGGGCGGTTGAAAATTTCAGCCGTCCGGGCGCAGTCGTTTTGCCGTTTTGGGGTCATTTTGGGGTCAAAGTTACCAGCTTGTTACCACTTTTTCCATGATGTAGAAAAAAGCTCGTTGAAACTTGTCGTTTCAACGAGCTTTTGTTGGTTGCGGAGACAGGACTTGAACCTGCGACCTCCGGGTTATGAGAAATCTAAAAATCGTGCGTTACAGTGATGTTTTGTTGGGTTTGGTGGTATTGTGTACCAAGGCTCGAAATAGATTTTGTCCCCTGTGTACAAAGGAGTGCCGCATCGTGCTGACCCGTTCCAAACCCTTTTGGGGGCAGTTTTGGGGGCAAATCTGTGAGACGGATTCTGACTCGCAACTCTCAAATAAATGCGCAGCTTTAGTCTCATTGAGAAACATGAATACGAGCATCACTGGGTTCTTGCCAGTGAAAAGCCCTACGAATCCGTATATAAGTTTTATCCTCCAACAAGAAGTTGTACACAAGCACTACTCCGCAGCATTCACGCACACCGCCCCTGTCGCCGCGAGAAACGCCCTTGTTTAGGCGCATTCACACCGCGTCGGAGCTGTCCCTCCCAGCCAAATAGCGCCCTAAATTCCCCGCTTTCCGGGGATTTTTTATTTTACCGCAAAGGCATTTACCTGAACGGGCTTTCCCTGTACAGGAAAAGCCTGCACAAATAAATAACTAAATAAATAAAATACTAATATACTATCGTATCCTATCCGTAAAACTACAAAAAATTGGATTCATCCCGCTATGGTCTTACGGCCATGCGTACAACTTACCACCGGAGAGTACAACTTACGATTGCAAACCGACCCTGCCAAGTTGTATAATTAAAGCACCGATAGTTCGCGCAAAAGCTGGTGCAAGAGCATGAGCGCTTTTGCGAACACACTGGGCGGCGCGCTTATTTTCGGCATGGCGGATGACGGGCAGATCGTTGGGCTGACCGAACCCGACAGCGACGCCGAGAAAATCAGCGAGATCATCAAGACGCGCATGGAGCCTATCCAATAGTACGATATACCGTGAAACCGTGCGCCGTCCGGCGCGATTTTATGCGCTGCGCGCAGCCAGCGGTGCGGCGCGGTCACTGCGCCCGCAGGCGCGTTTCGGAGCGCAACCGCCGCACAGCGGCGGCTCTTAGCGCGGAGATAGACACGCGCCCTACATTTCTACCCGAAAAAGGGCTTTTCCGACAAACTGAAGCGGGCAAACATTTCTGTTCGCCCGCTTTTTACGGTCTATAAAACTTTTTTACCCTTTCACACTGCCCAATGCAACGCCCCGGACAATGTACTTGGAGAGCAGCAGATAGACGATCATAACGGGCAGAATCGCAATGGTAATCATCATATACACCTTGCCCATATCGAACTTCAAAAAGTCCGCGCTGCGCAGCTGTGCAACCAGAATGGGCACCGTTTTCCACTTGGCATCGTTGATGATCAGCGCCGGGATAAAGTAGTTGTTCCATGCGCCCACAAAGCTGAATATTGCCTGTACCGCCATGGCGGGCTTCAGGATCGGCAGAATGACCGTGTTGAAGGTGTGGAACTCTCCCGAGCCGTCAATGCGCGCCGCATCAATAATGTCGCGCGGCAGGCTCGAATCCATATACTGCTTCATGAAGAAGAACACTGTCGGTGCGGCGATGCTCGGCAGAATCAGCGGCCAGAGGGTGTTGGTCAGCTTCATCGAGTCCATCAGGTTCAAAAAGCCGAGCGCCGAAACCTGTGTGGGCATCGTCATGATGAGCAGAATGACGGTAAAGGCCAGCTTGCGCAGCTTGAAGTCATACGCATAGATGGCGTAGGCCGTCAGTGCGCTGAAATAGACCGACAGCGCCGCACAGGCAGCCGACACGATCAGGCTGTTGCGCAGACCGGTCAGGATCGGTACATTGGCATCATGGGTGGTGTTGAAGAAGTTAACGCCAAAGCTGCCGCGGGGCAGCGGGTCAAACCCCTGCTGGATGGTAAAGTTGTTGTGCGTGGCGTTGACGATCAGCACATAGAAGAAGAACAGGCAGATAAAGCAGAGGACAAACAGCACGATATAGGCCACTGCACGCTGCAGTGTCAGCATAGGGTCGTGAATTTTGCTTGCCTTTGCGGTAGTGGTGGCTACAGTTTTGGTTTCGTTCGGCATACTGTTCACGCTCCTTCCTTAGTGATGCTTAGCGGCCGCTTTGGCTGTCTTGATGCGGGCTTTCTCAGCCTTGCGCTGCTCACGGGTCAGGCCGTCATCCTCCTGCGTGAGGGTAAAGTAGATGATGACGCAAAGCACCGCGCAGAGCAGGAACATCAGCACCGAGATAGCGCCGGCTGTGCCGTAGTTTTTGCTGTACAGGTGCTGGTTCAGGTACATGATAATGGTGTTGGTCGAGCCGTTCGGGTCGCCCTTGCCGTTGGTCAAAACCTGCGGCACATCAAACATCTGCAGGCCGCCGATGAGGCTGGTGATCAGCGTGTAGACGAGCAGCGGGCGGATCAGCGGGATCGTGATGCGCCAGAACATTGTGGTCGAGGATGCACCGTCCAGCTGGGCGGCCTCATACAGGCCGGGGTCCACACCCATGATGGCAGCCATCAGAATGATGGTCGTATTGCCGAACCACATCAGGAAGTTCATCAGCCCAACCAGACCGCGCGCTGTCCAGACATTGGAAAGCCAGCGCACCGGCTCGGCCACAATGCCGAGCTTGAGCAGGATCGAGTTGATCGGCCCTGTCTCCGCGTTTGAAAACAGGGTAAAGAACAGCATGGCGAACGCCGATGCCATGATAAGGTTGGGCATATAAATGACGGTCTTGAAGAAGCCCTGAAACCGCAGCTTCAACCGAAGATCGGTAAACCACGCCGCCAGCACCAACGATACAATAATCTGCGGGATAAAGCCCATCAGCCACATGATCATGGTATTGCTGAAATACTTCGGCACCTCTTGGATCATGGCGGCATAGTTTTTCAGCCCCACAAAGTTGGGGCCGATGATCTTTAAGCCGCTGCGGAAATACTCAAAGAAGGAATAGTAGATGGTCGTTGCCAGCGGCCAAAACTGGAAGATGAAAAAGGTAATAAAGAACGGCGCCAGAAATATATAGCCCCATTTGGCGTAGCTCATGCCCTTGCTTTTTGTTTTCATAGGTCTCGCCCTCCTTAGCTGTGTGGGCATTGCCCTGCTGGGGGCAGAGCCTTTCAAAATCTGATAAAAACAAAACCAGAGGCGGGCGTCTCTCCCCGCCCCTGGCATGGCGTTTGCGGTTCAGTTCGTTTTGTCAACGGTCACACAGGTATTTATGCGGGCCATTCGACGCTGCTCAGCTCAGGATACTTGACCTTGATCTGATCCTCAAAGTTCTTCTTCGCGGTCTCAAGGTCAACCGTACCGTCAAAGTAATCCTTGAAGCAGCTCTGGAGGGTCTCGTTGCAGCCCTGATCGTACGGACCGGCATTGGACATATCAATGGTAGGTGCAACCTCTGCAAAGAGGGCAATGTGGTTCTGGCCGCCGAGGAATGCGGAGCCGAAGTTCGGGTCAGCAGCGATGGAATCCATAGCGCTCTTGCAGTTGGTGTAGTCCTGCGTATCCTCGGTGATCTTGGTCATGATGTCGGCATCACAGGTCAGAGAGTACATGACATCCTTGATCGTGGGGATGTTGTCGGTGCCGGCTGCTGCGCAGATCCAAGTGCCGCCCCAGTAATACGGCTGAGGACCCTGACAGACTGCGTAATCGCCGAAGATACCGTTGCCGACTTCCTGCTTGCCTCCCTCAGACTCAGGCGTGGCCAGAGAGTTGCCCAGCAGCGTGAAGTTGATGCCCCAAGTGGAGTAGAAGAAGCCGAAAACCTTGCCGGCAGGACCCTGATCGGCGGCCCACTGGTCGCTCCACAGGCTGGTCTTGTTGTTGTAGCCGTTATCGGTATAGGTCTTGGTCTGATCGACCCAGTTCATAATGTTGGGGTCGACCTTGACGGTCGTGCCGTCCACCCAACCGGCGGAAACATTGTTGGAGAAGGTGCGGTAGGAATCATCGTAGCCGGAGAGCATCTTGTAGCCCTTGGCAGCGGCCTTCTCAGCCACATCGTTGAACTTATCCCAATCGCTTAGCGCGGCCTGAACCTCGGTCGGGTCATCGGTGCCCAGCACATCCTTGGCGATGGAGCGGCGGTAGGCAAACAGGCCCGGGGTCGCCTGCCATGTGGTGCCCTTCTGCACGCCATCCACGGTAACGATGTCCTTGGTGTACTGGTACTGATCCTTGAGATCATCATCGGTCAGGCCGACATCCTTCTTGACATCCAGCGTATACTCGGAATCCACATATTTCAGCGCGTAGTCCGCCTCGATCAGGAAGATGTCGATCTTGTCATCGGCAGCGGCGCTGTCCTGCTTGAGCAGGGCCTCGTCCAGCTTATTCTGGTAGTTGTTGTTATCGTTGGGGTTGATGGTCCACTTTACGGTGACCCCGTTATCCAGCGTCGTGGTGGACTTGTCGGCGGCAATCTCCTTGACGCCGGGGTAATAGTCATTGAAGCGGGACTGGAATTCATCGTTCCAGCACCAGATGTTCAGGACCTTGCCCTCCTCTGCGGCTGCATCGGCAGCAGGCTCTGCGGCCGTGCTGCTGGCTTCGGTAGAGGTCGAATCAGCGGCGGGGGCTGCGGACGAGCTTGCGGCGCCTCCGCCGCAGCCTGCCAGCAAGGTGGCTGCCATTGCAGTGGCGGTCAATAAACTCATTGCCTTTTTCATAATGTGTTTTCCTCCTTTTTAATAAAAAGAACTCATGTATGAATCAGATATTGTGACCCGCGTCCTTGCGGGTTTGAACCTATGGATTGGGGACATCAACGGACTGCCCTTTCAGCAAACTGCCGGAGACCAGCTTCTGTTCCGGCAATGCCGTGCGCGGGGATTCGATCTGCTCGATAAGCAGCTCTGCCGCGGCGCGGCCCAGCGCTTCGGTGTCCTGCCGGTAGGTGGTCAGCTGCGGGGACATGATCTGCGAGATCAGGTTGCCGTCATAGCCGGCCACCGAAATATCCCGCGGAATCAGAAGTCCTTCCTGCCGGATCGTCTGGATGCCGCCGATGGCGGAGAAGTCATCCGGGAAGAGGATCGCCGTGGGGCGCTGCGGCAATGCCAGCAGCTGACGGGTCGCAGCGGCGCAGCTTTTCGCATCTCGGTAGGTGCTCGGCACGATGTAGGCGTCCGGCACCGTGATCCCATGGGCGGCGCAGGCACGGTAGAAACCGACCAGGCGCTTCTGGGTGACTGCGCTGTGATTCTCACCGTGGATATAAGCGATTCGCTCATGCCCCAGCGCGGCAAGCTGATCCACTAACTTGTGGACACCATCGGTGTTATCGGAAAGTACGGCAGCCCGGTTGTTAAAGACATGGTCAACTGTGACGATCGGCAGGTTGCTGTAAGCCAGCTCAATAACCTCCGGGTCATCGAACTTGATGCAGGCAGCAATCACGCCGTCAACGCCGCGGTAGCGGCAGTGCTCTAAGTAACTGGAGTGTCCGTGGCCAATGTTGTGGTTGATAAAGGTGATATCATAGCCTCTGCCCTCGGCGTGGCGTTTGAAGCTGTCCAGAACAGCCGCGAAGAATTCATGCGTCAGACCGCTTTGCGCCTCGTCCACGAAAAGGACGCCCAGATTATAGGTACGGTTCGTTTTTAAGGCCCGCGCTGCGGAGTTTGGCATGTAGCCGATCTGCCTTGCCGCCTCGCGTACCTTTTCTTTGGTAGCCTGACTGATATCGTTGTGACCGTTCAGCGCCTTGCTCACGGTAGCCACCGAGACCCCGCATGCCTTTGCGATGTCTTTGATGGATGCCATGATATCGCCTCCTTGCATCTTCCTTAATCGTTTTCGCATCTTCACTATACAACATGTCAACCATAAAATCAATGCCTTTTTGGCATTTTTTGTGCATTTCGATTCGATTTGGCGATTTGCAAAAAGCCAAAACACCTGTTTTGGTAATTTCGTTTGGAGTTTCGCTGAAAAAGAGACATAATTTGCGCCTTCTTCTGCCTTTTCCGACCCAGTAATGGCCTGCAAGCCTGACTGCCATCTGCTTTTGGGGTGTCCACAGCCAGAAAGTATCCTTATAAATAATAGGTAGCATCCGCTTTTCGTTACAATTTTCGGCCGCACAAATTGTGAAACCTGCCAAATCATCGTTAAATTCAGCCGCAGCCCTTGCAATTATCCGAAAAACGCGGTATTGTAAGGGTAATAACTTAATCGTTTTCGACTTGAACTCACGATTTTATCTGCTTTCCATAAGTAAGGAGAGGGTCTCTATGAAGTTCGGTCATTTTTCCGATACCGCACGCGAATATGTCATCACCACGCCGCGCACGCCACTGCCGTGGATCAACTATCTGGGCAGCGAGGCATTCTTCAGCCTTGTTTCCCACACGGCCGGTGGGTACAGCTTTTACAAGGATGCCAAGCTGCGGCGTATCACTCGCTACCGCTACAATAACGTACCTGCGGACTCTAACGGTCGGTATTACTATATTAAGGACGGCGATACCGTCTGGAATCCCGGCTGGCAGCCCACCCAGACCGAGCTGGACAGCTATGAGTGCCGCCACGGCCTCGGGTACAGCATCATTACCGGCAAAAAGAACAGTCTGACCGCGAAGCTGGAGCTGTTTGTGCCGGTAGGCGACAACTGCGAGATCGACCGTCTGGTGCTGACCAACGAGAGTGATGTACCGAAATCGTTTACTATATTCAGCTATCTGGAGTTCTGCCTCTGGAATGCTGTGGACGATTCCACCAACTTCCAGCGCAATTTCTCTACCGGCGAAGTCGAGGTCGAGGGCAGCACCATCTACCACAAGACCGAGTACCGCGAGCGCCGCAACCATTACGCATTGTTCACCGTCAACACGCCCATTGACGGCTTTGACACGAGCCGGGACGCCTTTTTAGGCGCATGGCACAGCAATGCGAATCCCGAGGTCGTGGAAAACGGCCGTTGCACCAACTCTGTTGCCCACGGCTGGGCACCCGTTGGCGTGCATCAAGTCAATGTCACCCTGCAGCCCGGCGAAAGCCGCAGCCTGATTTTTGTTTTGGGCTATATAGAAAACCCGGAGGACGAGAAGTGGGCCGCGCCCGGCGTCATCAATAAGACCCGCGCCCAGGCGATGGCTGCCCGCTATGCCACGGATGCGCAGGTCGATGCGGCACTTGCCAGGCTGCACGACCACTGGAACAACCTGCTGTCCACCTACTCGGTCAAGAGCAGCGATGAAAAGCTCGACCGCATGGTCAATACCTGGAACCAGTACCAGTGCATGGTCACCTTCAACATGAGCCGCTCTGCCAGCTATTATGAGAGCGGCACCGGCCGCGGCATGGGCTTCCGCGATTCCTGTCAGGATCTGCTCGGCTTTGTGCATCTGATCCCCGCCCGCGCGCGGGAGCGCATTCTGGACATTGCCGCCACCCAGTTCCCCGACGGCAGCGCCTACCACCAGTACCAGCCGCTGACGAAAAAGGGCAACATGGACATCGGCTCCGGCTTCAACGATGACCCGCTGTGGCTGATTGCTGCCGTGTACGCCTATCTGGGCGAGACGGGCGACTACTCGATTCTGGACGAACCGGTGGACTTTGATAACGACCACAGCCTTGCACAGCCGCTGCTTGAGCATCTGCGCCGCAGCTTTGGCTACCTGCGCACCCACAAGGGTCCGCATGGTCTGCCGCTGATTGGCCGCGCCGACTGGAACGACTGCCTGAACCTGAACTGCTTCAGCAAAGAGCCGGGCGAGAGCTTCCAGACCACCGGCCCGAGCGAGGGTCCTGTAGCCGAGAGCGTGTTCATCGCCGGTATGTATGTCAAGTACGGCAACCAGTTTGCCGAAATTCTTGACAGCACCGGCCGCACCGACGAAGCTGCCGCCGTGCGCGCCGAGGTTGCAGAGATGGAACATACCGTACTGACTGCCGGTTGGGACGGCAGCTGGTTCCGCCGCGCCTACGACGCCTTTGGCCATGTGATCGGCGGTGAGGAATGCGAGGAAGGCAAGATCTTCATCGAGCCGCAGGGTATGTGCGTCATGGCAGGCATCGGCGTAAACACCGGCGAAGCCGTAACCGCCCTGCAGAGCGTGAAAGACAAGCTGGACACGAAGTACGGCATTGTGCTGCTGCAGCCCGCCTACACGAAGTACCATCTCGAACTGGGCGAGATTTCCAGCTATCCCCCGGGATACAAGGAGAACGCAGGCATCTTCTGTCACAACAACCCATGGGTCAGCTGTGCCGAGACTGTAGTCGGCCATGGTGACCGCGCGTTTGAGATCTACAAAAAGACCTGCCCGGCATACATTGAAGACATCAGTGAGATCCACCGCACCGAGCCGTATGTCTACAGCCAGATGGTGGCTGGCCGCGACGCCGCCACCTTTGGCGAAGCAAAAAACAGCTGGCTGACCGGCACGGCGGCCTGGACCTTTGTGGATGTGAGCCAGTATATCCTGGGCATCCAGCCCACGCTGGCCGGGCTGAAGATCGACCCCTGCATCCCCCACACGATGGACGGCTTTACCCTGCGCCGTGTCTGGCGCGGGGCAACCTATGAAATCGTTGTGGAGAACCCTGACCATCTGGAAAAGGGCGTCAAAGCCATGACCGTGGACGGCAAGCCTGTAAGCGGTAACATCCTTTCCCCTGTTCCCGCCGGCTCAACCGTAGAGGTCAAGATCGTCATGGGCTGACCGCCCGCCTTTTACCGCAAAGCAGCAGCCCGCAGTGGGCTGCTGCTTTTTCTGTACGGTCTTTATACACCGGCGTGCTGCTTCGCGAACCAGAAAACTCCCTTATCCTGCTGCGCGCGCAGCAGAATAAGGGAGTATTTTTTGTGTGCAGCCTGTCAGGTATGGTTATACCGCGAGCATTTCTCTGCATCGATCGCAAGCACGACCATCAGCGCGCAGAGGGCATCTCTTAGGTCGGCAACCTCAATGGTGTATGTATCGGTCCAATTCCAAAGCTCCTTGGCGATATGCGCCACTGTACACCAATTTCAGGGCTTTGAAAAAGATGTGATCATGCAATTTTCGACAGTGAATCCTATCTGCCTGTTTACGAAAAGGATTTGCAGCAGGCAAACAAAAGCATTTACATTGCAAGCCCCGGCTTGAATAAAAACAAAATCTGCCGGCTGATCGCACTGGTAGAGCAGCAGCAAACGGCAGGGGTATGCCTTCAGGTGCATCTCTTTCAGCAGGGCAATATCCTCTGCCCAGCGGTGGTAGCTGTCGCAGGCGATATCCCCGGTATCACCGTTCCTTGTTTTGCCCGGCGTATGACTGAAGGTATCCCAGATAGACAGTCCCCTGCCATCCTCCTGCACTGCGCCCTCGACCTGATAGGCTGCGGTTGCCGCGCCCCAGACGAAATTTTCCGGAAATGACATCGTGTATTCCTCCGTTCTTTCTGTCGTTTTCTTTTTTCGCATAAACACCAAAAAAGGTGCAGCGCAAGCGCACTGCACCTCCGTAAGTGTAATTTTAGCGCTCTTGCTGTTGGTGTAGTCCTACGTATCCTCGGTAATCTTGGTCATGATGTCGGCATCACAGGTCAGAGAGTACATGACATCCTTGATCGTGGGGATGCGCCGAAATCGTTTACTGTATGGCGGAATATCTGATAAAGGAAATGGCAAAGAAGCAGGGTGCAACGGAAGAACTGAAAGCAACGGATATGATGAGATGGATAGGATTGATGAATAACATTCGAGCCTGTGCCGATGAGATTGTATTGAATGATATTATGTATTCCTAACTGATACCAACCGAAGAAGAACTGCTGTCAAACCGATGGCAGTTTTTCTTTTTTGGCAAGTATTCAAGAAGTCATTAAGTCGTGAGTATAATCGAAGTGGTAGAAAAGTTACCTATTATATCGGTTGTAACTTTTTTTATGAACTCTATTGACAAGAAAACTTGGTATGTGTATAATTAAAATATGCAAAGAAAACTTGGCATGGAGGTGTTTTGATGAAAAAGGACGAAATCTTAAATGCAAGCAGAAAAGAACATCGCAACAAGGACTTGGCTGAAATGGAAGTGGTATATCAAGCCGGAAGTCACGCAAGCAGAGTTGGTGCTTTAGTGTGTTGTTTGCTTTCGCTGTTATCTTCTGTGCT